>SZPB01000163.1 GCA_030263535.1 Cytophagia bacterium CHB2 | reverse complement strand
ATTGAAAAAGCCGGAGGCAAAGCGATCGTCATTCAACCGCCGGCCGCTGGGTCTGCGAAAACCGGACAATAAGTTCTTATGATCCTCAGCAGTTTCAAGAACATTTTCAAGATCCCCGAGCTGAAGAAACGTGTCATCTTCACGTTGCTTTTGCTGTTGGTCGAGCGTATCGGCACGCATATTCCCGTGCCGGGCATTAATAGCCAGGCCTTGCTGGCCTATTTGCAGACAGCGCAAGGCGGCGGCATCCTGCAGCTTTATGATTTGTTTGCGGGCGGCGCCTTCAGCCGCGCCACCATTTTTGCGCTGGGCATCATGCCTTATATTTCCGCCTCGATCATTTTGCAGTTGCTTGGGGCCGTGATGCCTTATTTTCAACGCCTGCAAAAAGAGGGTGAAGAAGGGCGCAAAAAAATTACGCAATACACCCGCTACGGCACCGTTTTGATCGCATTCATGCAGGCTTATGGCGTCAGCATCTATTTGGAAAACATTCAGTCGCTGCAGGACGGCTTGCTGGTGGTGCCGGATCCCGGCTGGAGTTTTCGCCTGCTGACGATGATGACGTTGACCGCGGGCACGGTTTTGATCATGTGGTTTGGCGAACAGATCACCGAGCGCGGCATCGGCAACGGCATTTCGTTGATTATTTTTATCGGAATTATTGCGCGCTTTCCGGATGCGCTTATTGACGAATATCAGCAAGTGTCTGCCGGTAATCGCGAAATTCTGACCGAGCTTTTCCTGCTCGCCTTGATGGTTGTTACGGTGGCGGTGGTGGTTCTGCTGACGCAGGGTACGCGAAAAATACCGGTGCAATATGCCAAGCGTGTCGTAGGCCGAAAAGTGTACGGCGGGCAGAGCACGCATTTGCCGTTGCGGGTGAACACCGCGGGCGTCATGCCGATTATTTTCGCGCAGTCGATCATGTTCATTCCCTCGACGATCGGCACGTTCTTTCCCAATAATGAAGTGATCATGAATATCGTGAGGTATTTTGATATTACCTCCGCGGTTTACTGGGTCATGGAAGCGCTGTTGATCATTTTCTTTACGTATTTTTACACCGCTATCGCATTCAATCCGGTGGATGTGGCCGATAACATGAAGAAATACGGCGGCTTCATTCCCGGTGTGCGCCCCGGCAAGAAAACGGCAGAATTTATTGATAACATCCTCTCGCGGATCACGTTGCCGGGATCGATTTTCCTGGCGCTGATTGCCATATTCCCGTATTTCTTGCACAAGGCGATGAACGTGTCGTTGAATTTCGCCTCGTTTTTTGGCGGCACCTCGCTTTTGATTATCGTCGGCGTTGCCTTGGATTTTCTGCAGCAGTTGGAATCCCATCTCTTGATGCGGCATTACGATGGGTTCATGAAGGGCGGCCGCATTCGAGGAAGACGTTATGCCTCCTAGTCAAGGGGAGCATGAGCCGTTGCTGACTTTTAACAGTTTGCAAGCCTGGATCCCAAACCATCCCTCATCTTGGAGCATAAGATTCTATGGAGCTCGTTTTCCTCGGCTATCCCGGATCTGGAAAAGGAACCCAGGCCACTCTGCTGAGTGAAATCCATAAGATACCGAAAATTTCCACGGGCGATATTCTGCGAGCGGCCGTACAAGCGCAGACGCAGCTCGGGGTGCAGGCCAAGAAATACATGGATCGGGGCGAGTTGGCGCCCGATCAAATCATGATCGGTTTGGTGGTACAACGCATCAATGAACCGGATTCGGCGCGGGGATACATTCTGGACGGTTTTCCGCGCACCATCAATCAGGCGCATGAATTGGATCGCGTTTTTCTTGATCTCAAAAAGCAGTTAACCGCGGTGATCAGCCTGGAGATCGAGAAAAAGAAAGTGATTGAGCGCCTGACGAGCCGCCGGGTCTGTGAAAATTGCGGCAAGCTCTTTAATTTGACCACAGAGCCGCCGCCTGCTTCGAATCACTGTGATCACTGCGGCGGAAAGATTTACCAGCGTTCCGATGACAAACCGGAAACGGTTTTGCATCGCATGGAAGTTTACGAAGAGTTGACGCGCCCATTGAAGGATTATTATGGCGCGCAAGGCAAGCTGCTCCAAATCGATGGGAGCTTGAGCATTCATAAGGTTCACGCCGATATTGTGAAACGGCTGAACGAACTGCCCGGAATCAGTTAGTCGGCGTTGGCTGCATGATTCATATTAAGAGTGAACGAGAAATTGCACGAATTCGGGAAAGCTGCCGTCTCACGGTTGATACGTTTAATAAAGTCGATAAGGTCATCTGCGAGGGCATAACCACGCACGACCTTGATCACATTATCGAGGCGCATATACGGGAGCACGGGGGCAAGCCCGCATTCAAAGGATACAAAATCGGCAAAACCGTTTCGCCCTTCCCGGCCAGCAGTTGCATCTCTATCGAGAGCGAAGTAGTGCACGGGATTCCCAACAAGCAGCGCAAGTTGCGGGCAGGCGAGATTGTCAGCATAGATGTCGGAGTCGAGTATAACGGTTTTTTTGGTGACGCGGCGAAGACTTACGCCATTGGCAAAGTCGATGAAGAGCGGGAACAGTTGATGCGCGTCACCCTGGAGTCTCTCTATCAGGGAATTCAGCGCGCGGTGAGCGGCAATCGTTTGTCGGATATCTCATACGCGATTCAAGTTCATGTGGAAAGCGCGCGTTTTGCGATCGTCCGTGATCTCGTCGGCCACGGCGTCGGACGCAAGTTGCACGAAGATCCACAAATTCCGAATTACGGCAACCCCAACCGCGGGCCACGTTTGAAGTCTGGAATGGTATTCGCCATCGAGCCGATGGTGAACGCCGGCGGCGCCGAGGTCAAAACGACTTCAGACGGATGGACCGTCGTCACCAAAGATGGACGGCCTTCCGCGCATTTCGAGCATACCGTTGTAGTACGTGAAGGTGAAGCCGAGATTTTAACGATAGGTTTGTAATTTTTATGCCCAAAGAAGAAGGGATTAAGGTCGACGGTACGATCATCGAAACATTGCCGAACGCTTCTTTTCGTGTGGAGTTGGAGAATGGCCACAAAGTATTGGCGCATATCTCCGGAAAGATGCGGATGCACTTCATCAAAATTCTTCCGGGCGATAAGGTGACCGTCGAATTGTCGCCCTACGATCTTTCTCGTGGGCGGATTACATACAGATACAAATAATCGCGCTTTAGGCTGCATGAGTTGTATGCGATAAATTGGAGATGCTGTGATGAAGGTTCGTTCATCGATCAAAAAAATCTGCGAAAAATGCAAGATCATCCGGCGCAAAGGGAAAATCCTGGTGATTTGCCCGGCCAATCCCAAGCATAAACAGCGTCAGGGATGAGTTTTCCGGATTATTCAACCCCAAAATTGTCAAAGAAACAAATAGAATCAGTTTGATTGGAGGCGCACGGTGGCTCGTATCGCCGGTGTTGATTTACCTCGTGAAAAAAGAGTCGATATCGCTTTGACGTACATCTTCGGCATCGGCCGGAACAATGCGAGATCTATCATTGCTGACGCCGGCGTAAACCCGGCGACGCGCGTGAAGGATTTATCGACGGACGATGTGGCAAAGATTCGTTCCGCGATTTCTGCCGGATACAAGGTGGAAGGCGCGTTGCGCGCCGATGTTTCCATGAACATCAAGCGCTTGATGGATATCGGTTGCTATCGCGGCCTGCGGCATCGCCGCGGCTTGCCGGTGAGGGGCCAGCGCACGCACACGAATGCACGCACGCGCCGCGGCCGCCGCCGCGTTGTCGGCGCCAAGCCCGCCGCGAGCAGCGGCAAGGGTGGGGCAAAACGATAACGTCAGTTTGAAATAGTAGAAACGAGTTTTTATTTCCCGTTCATCTGAAGGAGAGTTGCGTTGGCAAATCCAAAGAAAAAACGCGTTAAGAAAAAAGAAAAGGTTGATGCCAGCGGCTTAGCGCATATTCAGGCCACATTTAACAACACGATTGTGGCCTTAACCGACGTGTATGGCAACGTCATTTCCTGGGCCTCCGCCGGCAAAGTCGGATTCAAAGGCTCCCGCAAAAGCACGCCGTTCGCGGCGCAGGTGGCGGCGGAGAACGCTGCTCGCACGGCGATGGACATGGGCTTGCGGCGCGTCGAAGTTCTGGTGAATGGCCCAGGTTCCGGCCGTGAGGCGGCGGTGCGTTCCCTGCAGGCGGCGGGCTTGGAAATTTCCGCCATTAAAGACGTGACGCCAATTCCGCATAACGGCTGTCGCCCACCCAAACGTCGTCGAGTCTAAAGGTCGCTGGAGGAATAGAAAAATATGGCTAGATATATTGGTCCCGTTTGCAAACTCTGCCGTCGCGAAGAGAAGAAGCTTTTTCTAAAAGGCGCGAAATGTACCTCACCCAAATGCCCGATCGAGAAAAGAAATTTTCCGCCCGGCCAGCACGGCAAGAACCGCCGCTTCAAAGTTTCAGAATACGGCGTGCAATTGCGGGAGAAGCAGAAAATGCGCCGCATCTACGGGCTTCTGGAAAAGCAATTCCACAATACCTACAAAAAGGCGTTGCGCGTCAAGGGTGTTACGGGCGAGAATTTGTTGCGCTTGCTGGAAAGGCGGCTGGACAACATCGTCTATCGCCTCGGCTTTGCGCCCTCACGCAATGCGGCGCGCCAGCTTGTGCGCCATCGCCATTTTATGGTGAACGATCGCTTGGTCGATATTCCCTCTTATCTCGTCAAAAGCGGCGACGTGATCAAAGTGCGCGAGAAAAGCCGCAAACTTGAGATCATTCACGCCTCGATGCGGCGGATGCGCGAAGGCAAGGCCCTGCCCTGGCTGGATTTGAACAAAGCCAATATGACGGGAACTGTTCTTGAAATTCCCGGTCGTGCGGATATTCCGACCGAAGTGAATGAAGCGTTGATTGTTGAATTGTATTCGAAGTAAGGTGAACTTTCGGATGGGTATGATGGCCTGGATGGCTGCCTCTCGTGAAGCATATCGTTTTACGACCATGTTTCAGAAATAACCTTGCATGCTTTCGATCCTTCAGGATAATCGAGAGTTCACATAAAAGCGGAGACCTGTTAAGATGAATTGGCCGTATTTACAAATGCCGGAAGGCGTGGAGCTTGAAGAAGCGAGCTACTCGAGCACATTTGGCAGATTTATCATACAACCCTTGGAACGCGGCTTTGGAACGACAATCGGAAATGCCCTGCGCCGCGTGCTCCTGTCTTCACTGCCGGGAGCTGCCATCACGATGGTCAAGATCGATGGCGTTTTGCACGAGTTCTCGTCGATTCCTGGCGTCGTAGAAGACGTAACACAGATCATTTTGAATCTCAAGGAAGTGCGCTTCAAATTGATCAACAAGAAGCCGGATAAAGTCACGTTGGAGTTGAGTGGCCCGAAAGAATTCACCGCCGGCGATATTCAAAATGGCACGACGGATTTCGAGATTCTGAATCCCGATCATCATATCGCCACGCTGAACAAAGGCGCAAACTTCAAAGTCGAATTGCGTATCGGTCGCGGGCACGGCTACATTCCGGCGGAGGAAAACAAGCTGCCGGATCAACCGATCGGCGCCATTCCGATTGACGCAATTTACACGCCGATCAAAAATGTGAGCTTCCGCGTGGAAAACACGCGCGTGCAGCAGCGCATCGATTATGAAAAATTGATTCTCGAAATTACCACCGACGGCAGTATCACGCCCGATGACAGCCTGACCTATGCCGGCAAGATCCTGCGTGATCATATCAATCTGTTCATCAATTTTGATATTGAGCCGGAAGATGAGGAGCCTTCGGAAGTCGACGAAGAGTCCTTGAAGATTCGCAAATTGTTGAAGATGCCGGTTGATGAGTTGGAATTGTCAGTACGTTCTTACAATTGCTTGATGGCGGCGAATATCAAAACCATCGGCGATCTCGTGCGCCGCGACGAACAAGAAATGTTAAAGTTCCGGAATTTCGGCCGCAAATCCCTGCAAGAGCTGACGCAGATTCTTGAAGAAAAGGGCCTGCAGTTCGGCATGGACGTCGACAAGTATCTGCGCGCTGATAACGAATAGAACTCAAGGAAGCATATGCGACATCGCAAAGACACAAAAAAGCTCGGACGCACTTCCAGCCATCGCAAAGCGATGCTTTCGAACCTGGTCTCATCCGTAATCGAGCATAAACACGTTCGCACCACCACCGTCAAGGCGAAAGAAGCGCGCCGCGTCGTCGATCGCATGATCACACATGCGAAGAAAAACACGGTGGCAGCCCGCCGTTTGGTATTCAGCCATTTGCGCCGCCGGGACATTGTGAAAAGCCTGTTCGATGATATCGCTCCGAAGTATGCCACGCGCAACGGCGGCTATACGCGCGTGCTGAAAATCGGCCGCCGGCAGGGCGATGGCGCCGAGATTTCCATTCTCGAGTTGGTCGGCTATGAAGGCGTGCAGCTTGAAAAGCAGCAAGCAGCGGCGGAAAAGCGCGCGGAGCGCAAGAAACGCAAACAGGAAGAGATCAAATCCGAAGCTGAGCGCGAAGCTAAAATGGAAAAATCCGAAAAAGAAGAATGATTTAGTTGAAATTTTTTCATGATGCTTGCATAAAAACCTGCAATCGCCAGGCTGATCCTACCTCGAATCGAAAGGGTAGATCATACCTGGCTTTTTCGTTTTCATGAATTGGCGAACGGAAAACAACAGACATGCCATCACCGACAAGCCGTGAGATGAAAGCGCCGCGCGGCACCGCCCTGAGCTGCAAAGGCTGGGTGCAGGAAGCGGCGTTGCGCATGCTGATGAACAATCTCGATCCCGAAGTGGCGGAGATGCCGGAGGCGTTGGTGGTGTACGGCGGCCGCGGCAAAGCCGCGCGCAACTGGGACTGCTTCGATGCGATCGTGCGCAGCTTGCGCCAGCTTGAGAATGATGAAACGCTGCTGGTGCAATCCGGAAAGCCGGTTGGGATTTTCAAAACACACAGCGATGCGCCGCGCGTGTTGATTGCCAATTCGCTTTTGGTGCCGGCCTGGGCGAATGCCGCTTATTTTCGCGAGTTGGAAGATCGCGGGTTGATTATGTACGGTCAGATGACGGCCGGCAGTTGGATTTATATCGGCACGCAGGGAATTTTGCAAGGCACGTACGAGACATTTGCAGCCGCCGCAGCGCAACATTTTGGCGGCTCACTCGCCGGACGGCTGGTGGTGACCGGCGGCATGGGCGGAATGGGCGGGGCGCAACCGTTGGCGGCAACCATGAATGGCGCGGCCTGCCTGGTGGTGGAAGTGGATCGCCAGCGCATCGAACGGCGGATTCAACATCGCTATTGCGATCGGCTGGCAGATAATTTGGAGGCAGCGCTGCAGATGTTGAACGAAGCGAAGCAGAACAAAAAAGCGCTGTCGGTAGGACTCGTTGGAAATTGCGCAGATATTTTACCCGAGTTGGTGCGCCGGAATATCGTCCCCGATATTTTGACAGATCAAACCTCTGCGCACGATGAATTGAACGGCTATGTGCCGAACGGCATGCCTTACGCCGAGGCGCTGGCGTTACGTCAGCGTAACCCGGCGGAATATATCAAACACGCTTACGAGGCGATGGCAACGCATGTGCGGGCGATGCTGGATTTGCAGAGACGCGGCGCCGTGACGTTCGATTACGGCAACAACTTGCGGGCGCAGGCGCAAAAAGCCGGCGTCACGAACGCATTTGACTTCCCGGGTTTTGTGCCGGCATATGTTCGCCCTTTGTTTTGTGAAGGCAAGGGGCCGTTTCGCTGGGCCGCGCTTTCGGGTGATCCGCACGATATTGCAGTAACGGACGATTTGGTTTTGCAGTTATTTCCGCACAACCAGGCGCTGCGCCGCTGGATTGAAATGGCGCGTGAACGCGTCGCGTTTCAAGGCTTGCCGGCGCGCATTTGCTGGCTCGGCTACGGCGAACGCGCGCAATTCGGGCTTGCGCTCAATGCGCTGGTTGCGTCGGGCAAAATCAAAGCCCCGATTGTGATTGGCCGCGATCATCTTGATTGCGGCTCGGTCGCTTCGCCGAATCGCGAGACCGAGGCCATGTTAGATGGCTCCGATGCCATTGCAGATTGGCCGATACTGAATGCTTTGTTGAATACCGCCTCCGGCGCCTCCTGGGTTTCCGTGCATCACGGCGGCGGCGTCGGCATTGGCTACTCGCTGCATGCCGGACAGGTGATTGTGGCGGATGGCACGCCGGAAGCCGCCCGCCGGCTCGAACGTGTGCTCACCAATGATCCGGGAATCGGTGTGGCCCGGCATGTCGACGCGGGCTATGACATCGCACAACAGGTCGCGCGCACGCGCGATATAAAAATCCCGATGATGCCGTCATGAGTGCGTTGTTGATTCACAATGCGCGCCTCGCGACCCCGATTTCGAATGACGCCGGCGCGCCGGCTTGGGAATTTCGTGAATTATATCCTGCCGCACTTTATTGCGAAGACGATTGCATCGTCCGCGTTGGCGAGCAGGATCGTGTGCTTGAAGAATTGCCCGCGTGTGACGAGATTGACGCCGGCGGCCGCGTGCTCACGCCGGGTTTAGTCGATTGCCACACACATCCGGTTTTTTTTAATCATCGTGCGCACGAGTTCGTGCAGCGCACCCAAGGCACAACCTATCAGGAAATCGCGGCGGGCGGCGGTGGCATTCGTTACAGCGTGCGTGATTTGCGCGCGGCAGCGGAAGACGATTTGCGCCAACGTGTGCTGCAACGCCTGGATGTTTTTTTGAAATATGGCACGACGACGATTGAAGCCAAAAGCGGCTACGGCTTGAGCCTAGAACATGAATTGCTGTCGCTGAGAGTTTTGCAGGAGGCGGCGCGCGAGCATCCGGTTGAAATTGTCCCGACTTTTTTGGGCGCGCATGAAGTTCCGGATGAATACCGCAGCCAGCGCGAGCAGTATCTGAATTTGATTTTGCACGAGATGATTCCGGCGGTCGCCGCGCAGAATTTAGCGCGTTTCGCCGACGTGTTTTGTGAAGAGCATGTGTTCGGCAAAACCGAAGCCCTGCAAGTTTTGCAGACAGCCGCGCGCTTCGGTTTGCGTGCAAAGATTCATGCGGATCAATTATCCGAAAGCGGCGGAGCGCAGGTCGCGATCGCGGCGCAAGCGGTGTCTGCTGATCATTTGGAGTACATGCCGCCCGCGCTTTATGCGCCTTTTCGTGAAGCCGGCATCGTGCCGGTGTTGCTGCCGGGCGCGGACTTTTTTATCCGCGCAAAAAAATACGCCGATGCGCGCGCCATGATCGCCGCCGGTTTGCCCGTGGCGATTTCCACGGACTTCAATCCCGGCTCTTGCATGACGGAAAGCTTGCCGATGATCATGACGCTGGCATGCTTGCATCTGCAAATGACGCCGGCGCAAACCCTGATCGCTGCAACGCTGCACGCGGCGCGCGCGCTCGCGCTCGGGAACCAAATCGGCTCGCTTGAAGTTGGCAAACAAGCCGACGCCGTGCTCTGGGATGCCGACTCGGTGAATGAGATTCCGTATCACTTTGGCATCAACCTGGTTCATGCCGTCATCAAAAAAGGCCGCGTGGTGGTGGAGCGTCATGCGCCGTTGCGAGAATTCGATAGGAAAAATTTCATATTCTGAGCTACTTTTATGAAGCTGCAATGCAAAACGAAACTTGCGGGTATTCATGTTTTTTTAATGTTGTTGCTGGCCGGTTGCAGCAATGATTCCCCCCTGGACATCAACTCTGCTCTCGTCATTCCCGGACAGCGCGGCCTCGCGGCGCAGCAATTGGGGCCGGCGGCAGCCGCTCTGGACAGCGTTGCCGCGAAGGCGATTCCCATCGCAGCGAATTATCTTCTGGTGGCGAATCTCGATGAAATTCAAAGCCGGGTTTTGATAAAATTCGACACGCTCGCCTCACTCAGTACACCGATCGACTCGACGGCGAAATTGTTCGTGAACGTCACCCGCAATGCCAATGACATCAATTCCACTTATATTTTGCTGCAGGCTTACAAAGTGACTGCCGCGTGGGATGAAAAAACGGTATCGTGGGACAATTTTACCCCGGATAAATTCGATCCGCAACCAATTGCGACGAGCCTGGGATCGCGCGGGGCAACGGCATACTCGTTCACGATTGACACAAGCTTGGTGAATGCGTGGCGACGCCAGCCGCAATCCAACTACGGCTTGCTCATTGATGTGCTGCCATTGGGCGTCGGCATGGAAATCAGCAAGCCACGATTGCAATTAAACTTTAAAAACAAAAATGTGATCACGCAAGCCGCTTCCAGCGACACGTTGATCTTTCGCCCGGCCTCGGGTCCGGATTTGGTGAATGGTCCGGTTTACGTTGGCAATTACGTCGGTCAGGAAAAAAAGTACCAATCAACGTTTTATTTTAACCTGGATTCAATTCCCAAAGGCGCCACGATTAATCGCGCTATTTTCAAGGCGCAAATCGATACCTTGTCCTCCGCCTTGCAACGCAGTCCGGTAACGCTGGAATTTTTTCTCTTGAAAGAACCTCAGCTCAATCCGGTCAGTGCGCGCGCGGATAGCGCCGCGCCGTATGTTTTCTCGCTTGCCAGCAAGACGACTTCGCAGTTGGAATACACGGTTACGGATATGTTGCAATATGCCGTTAACAACGAGGGCTGGCATGGATTTGTTTTGCAGTCCCCGGGCACGTTGTTGGATCGCAGTTACGTCACATTTTATTCCCGGGAGACAGATTTGACCCGCGCCCCGCAGTTGCTGGTGTATTATTCCTTGCCGCCTCAAGGAAGGTGAGAGGGTGTAAGCATGATCATTCATCACGATAACCTTTGCTCTGAATCGCTATGAAACTAAAATGGTCTGGCAATAAAACGTTGTTTGCTGTGCTCGCGCTTTCCCTGCTGCCGTTGCTGTTGCAGGCGCAGTCGATCTATTCACGCCGCGGCCTCGGCCTGATTCGTTATCGCGATGACGTGAAAGCGATCAGCATGGGCGGCGTCAGTTTGGCGATCTCGGACAGCGTTTCGATCTTTTTCTTGAATCCGGCGACGATGGCCAGCGTGAGCACCACCCACATTCAAGGCGGTTTTTTGTATGATCGGACATCCTTTTCGCAACAGGGCGCTGACTTGAGATTTCAAGAAGCCAACGTCAACAGCGTGAGCTTGTTATTGCCGATCAAACGCGGCTATGCGCTGGCATTCGGCCTGCAACCGTACAGCCGCGTCGATTATTCCTTCAGCGGATCCGGCGCAACCGATTCCACCAACTTCGTCGAATCCTTGATCGGTTCCGGCGGCGTTGACAATGTGTATATTGCATTGAGTGGAACCGTGGGCCAGGTTCGTTTCGGCCTCGCGAGCGACTTTTATTTTGGATTGATTGAGCGGACCTGGAGCGTCAGATTCTCGAATTCTCTTTTGTCGGATACGGAAGACGCCGTTTCAACGAAGGTTCGCGGCTTTGGTTTGCACGGCGGCGTGCAGGCGCAATTGGGCAATTGGGAAGTGGGCGCGGCGGCTGCGGCGCCTGTTGATTTGAGCAGCGAGATCAGCTTGCACCCAAGTTACGACAATAAAATCACCCTGGAGTCGCGCGAGCTTAAGCTGCCGGCGTGGTACGGCGTGGGGGTGGGCTATCATCCCGATCGTCATTGGCTGGTGGGCGCGCAATGGCGCAGACAACAATGGGGTTCGGTCAGCTCTGAAAAGCTGCTGGGCGCCGAAGGCGTGAATGTCAATCAATTCGGCTTGGGAGTTGAGTTGATTCCCAGTTTCGATCCGCTCGATGGTTTTTTTAAAAAAATGCAATACCGACTCGGCTTTCATCAGAGCCAGTTGCCGTATCAGGAAGTGGGTGGAAGGGAGTTGTCAGAGTGGATGTTGACCGGAGGTATCGGCGTGCCGTTCAACCGCGGCCTGAGCCGTATTGATTTTGCGGTTGAATATGGCCAGCGCGGAACAGAGGCCACCGGCTTGGCGCGGGAAAATGTTTTCAGGTTTTCCGCCTCGGTGAGCGGAAGCGAGCGTTGGTTTCAGCGCCGCCGGAGAAATTAGAAGAGTAACGAATCAGCCCTTTTTGGCGATAACGCGAGGCCACTTTTCTTGAGAAGAGTGGCCTTTTTTATTTCAGGTGAAATACAAAATTAAACGCGAACAGTGAGGGCGAGATTTTTCTCAGCCATTGCTTGGTTTTGCGGAAGGAGGCGTCTATTGGCGTCGGGCATGCGATGGTTTCAACGCGAAAGCCGCATGCCTCGAACATTGCCACGGCTGTTTTCAGTGTGAAGAAGCGTAAATGCGTGCGATCCAGAATGCCCATGTCCGTGTAATCGAAACGCCCGCGCAAGTATTCCAGCCGCATGCGCCAGTATACGACATTGGGAAGCGATACCAGCGCCAATCCTCCGGGTGCCAGCAGTTTCCGCACCCGGTTTAACACGCTTTCCGGGCGACGCAAATGTTCCAGCACATCAGCCATAAGCGCAATTTGATAGGGGCCGGTTAATGAAGAAAAAATTTCTTCGTCCTCCACCGAGCCGACAAAGATTTTGCGGCAATACGGCGCAGCCTTCTGCGCATCTTGCGCATTGAGTTCGATGGCATCGACCAGGCAGCCGCGCCCGGCCATTATTTTTGTCATATAGCCCGAGGCCGGGCCCAGCTCTAAAACCGTGCTGTGCGCGGGAATGTGTTGCAGCAGATAACGATGCGTCTCCGAGAAGCCCTCTTGCTTGACGGCTTCGTCGTAAACAGAGGTTGGCGAGTCCGTTGGCGGAGTGAAGGTTTTCATTTTTATCCGTGATTGGTTTTATTTTTTGAAAAGTGCAAATCCTGGCGTTGCAGCCAAACGATTTCGCGCCACGATGCGCCGCTGATGCGTTGATACGCCAGTAGCAAATAAACCGTAGCCAGCGTGTACGACAGCGTGCTGGCAAAAGCCGCTCCGAGGATTCCCCAGCGCGGAATGACATATAAATTTGCCAGCAGATTCGTGAGAAATGCCAGCGCCAGGGCGCGATTATTCTCTTGCGGATGCCCGCGCCCCACGACGTAGCTGGTTATGAGATTGGTAACGCAATAGAACACGATTCCCGGCAATAACAACAACAGCGCAGGGGCCGCCGGCAAAAATTCTGCGCCAAAGACCAGGGCGATAATCGGCTTTGCCAATGCCGCCAAAACGAGCGCAGCAATCAGCGAGAGCCAGATTGTAGACCGGCAGACACGCGAGGTCAAATGCCGGGCCTCGCTTGCTGAAACTCGCGCCACTTGCGGCAGCAAGACGACGGATAACGTTTGTGGGATAAACCACAGCATTTCGCCGATCGTGGCGGAAGTCGAGTAGTAACCCACGGCCGCGGCGTCGAGATAAAAATTGCACAAAATAAAATCGAGCCGCCAATTCAACAAGTAAAGGACAACGCCAATATACGTTTTCAAACCATAACCGAGAGTTTCCCGGAAAAGAGCCGGATGCCAGGCCAGGCGAAAACGTTCCCGCCGATAGATTAGCCACCAACTGTGCCAGGCAATCACAACATTGACAATACTCCACAGCAGCATTGCATGAAACAGCGTTGTCTGCTGCCAGAGCGCAATCACCAACCGCGAGTGCGAGGTAATTAAATAACAAAAAAATGAGGTAAAACGGTATTGACCAAACCGTTAGAATTTTCAATCCCGGGGAAATATTTTTGAAAAGCAGAGGGTCGAGCCACGCACGCAGAAGCCAATAAAGTCCCAGCACCACGAAGCTCGCGGCAATCGCAAAGAGCAGGGTGTTCTCTGCTGCGGGTCTTGGCGCCGTGCGGCCCTGCCCAATCAAGAATATGTTGGCATTCGTCAGGCCGAGACAGGCGAATTGCGCGGCCAGCATCGGAATAAGAGTCAAAAGCGCATATACACCCTTGCCTTCCGGCCCCAACACGCGCGCAGTCCAGGCCGATATTATGAAGCCGAAAAAGATGACGCCCAGGCGCGTTGCCAGGGTCAACGAGCTTTTGCGCAGAAAGCTCATGCGGCAGGAAAACTCGCAGCGGATGGCGGAACCTTGTGTTGCAAGTGTTGTCCCAGTCCCATCCCAATCACAAACCAGAACATCGTCACCACTTCCGCGTCGCCGAATGTCCAATCAAACAATCCCGCAACCAGAAAACCCACCATGGCGGCGCGCGCCGCTTTCACGACCTGGCGAGGAGGCGCAGACGTTTCACGCATGGCCATGCCAAGCTTTCGCCAAACGGCGAACATTAACCAGAGAAATGCCGACAATCCTACCAACCCAACACAAACCAGTAAGGTAACATAAATGCTGTGATAGTGGCCAATGTGAAAAACATCGAAGGCAACGCCTTCTGACATGTTTGTGCCGGGAGGGGCGTAGCTGCGGGTAAGGGCCGCCAAATCGCGCCATCCGACGCCAAAGAAGGGATGATCAGTAAAAATCTGCACGGCATAGCGCCATTGTTCGAAACGAACCTGCGTCGTCATTATCGAGAGATCAAAAATGCTGAGCACGCGTTGCTGTAATGAATCCGGCGCGATGAAGACCAGCAGGATGATAACGAATAACGCGGCCGGCAAGGCGCGACGCCATTGATTGATCAGCAAATATGCCAGCCCGGCAAAATAACCGACGTAGGCGCCGCGCACCAAACTGAATAACAGCGCGAGTAATTGCGGCGCGAGCAAGAGTCGCGCAAGCCAGCGGGCGCGCCGGGTTTCGCCCGAAAGCGCGACCTGCGTTGTGATTAACGCAAACATGGTTGCCATAGCGCCCCAAGTCATGGTGGTTGATTGCGTACTCATGACTTTTATATGATCGCCCAGCGCAAATTTAGCCAGGCCATAAAGTGCAGCCGCGCTCGCCACTGCGATATACGTCCAGAGCAGCGGCGTGCGCCAGGCATGATGTTGACGCAACGTGTAGGCGACGCCATATGCGCCCAAAATCGTCAAAAGATGGCGCATATTGTGAAAACTTTCGCGGGGAGAGTCTGAAAGCAGGGTGGCGATCAGGCAGGCGCCGGTAAACGCCATAACCGGCCATTCAAAACCAAGCATAAGCGCGGCGCGCGCGGCTGGCTGGCGACGTTTGGTTAGCAACAGTTGCAAGCTAACGGCCAGCGTCAGCAATCCCAAACTAATGTGAGCGCCGGCAATGGAGAAATTGACAAATGCGGCAAGGGCAAAGAGGGCGATTGCCTGGGTGTAGAAAAGCCATTGCTCCAAAAGCTTTGCTTCAATTGATTGTGACATTCAGCAGGTGGCCAAGTTTCTTTCGGGGAGATCGGGCGGAAAAAGTGTTCTTTAATCTGTTGTGTGTTTGGTTTTTTCCCGTAATCGGCGCGCTTCGCTTAGGCGGGGGTTTGAAATTTTTATCGCTTGGTCAAAATATTTTTGAGCTTCTGGAATTGTGCCTGAAATATAGGAAGCTTTCCCTAAATAGTAACACAATAGTCCATATTCGCTTGTTCCAAATACCTCTGAATCTGAAGCAATGTTTGCCAGGACTTTCTCGCAACGTTCAACCGCCAGAGCTACGCTGGTGGTATCGAAACCGTCGAGCATAAAAAAGAACTTTTTGCGTTGCGCTAATTTAAGCGTTGCCATCAAATCATACAAATGCGCCTGCAGAAGTTCATCTTCGGACAGGCCGGTCTGGGCAAAGGCAGCCTGTGCTTTCGATTGTGCTTTGGCATACTCAGCGTTTTTTAGCAAATCTTTTATGTCATGTGCGGAAAAAATTGGCGGCTTGCTGCTTCTGCGATCCGCCGACAAATAGTCAAAATTATCATACGCCACGGTGGCCCGGAGCTGCTCGGGCGATTGCAAATATGAAGCAAAAGTCTGCCAGTGAACTGTGATCACCCCGACCAGGAGCAGGGCCGCAAAAACACCCCCGCCGAACAACAGCCTGCGTGGCCTGAAAAATCCAGTGCCGGGGCGCGCCGGCGATGACGCAACAGCCTGCTCGCTTGCCACGGGTGCAGGCTCGATGAGAATCTTTTCAGCGGAGTCAAACTTGCGCCGGTAGTAGGTTAGCCGCTTGCGGCACAAGCTGCATTCTTGCAAATGTGATAGGACTTCTCGCGTGTTTGCTTCAGGAGAAACGGTATGCGGGCTGTATTCGGATTGTTTGACCTCTGTAATGTAGCGCAGCAATTGTTCGACAGAGACATGGTAAGAACGGAGATAATCCACCGCGCTGTGCCACTGTGAGGTTTGGCGGATAATCTCTTGACAACGCTTGCAGCGCCGCAGATGCTTTACGAATCGTGTGTTGGTAATGGGTTGTGCATTGCGCAATGCCCTCATTAAGCTTTTGTGCTCATCTTGAGTCAAGTCCATGTGAGTAACCCTCCCCAGGCTTGGGAGCAACGATTGCGCGCAAGCGTTGCTTGCTGCGCACAAAGCTCGCCCGAACGGCAAGCTCACTTTTATTTAAGATCTTTGCGATTTCGGCATACGGCAAACCGTCGACCAGGCGCAGAACGATAATATCGCGTTGAATTTTGGTAAGGTTCCCCAATAGAAAATCGAAATTTACGCGGCCCTCAATTTCTTCGTCATCTCGCGAGGAAAACTCGAGTTGCCCGAGCGCCGCGCCGCGGGTTCTTGCTGTGTCTTGTTCCAGCGAGGAGCAACGCCTCAGCGCGTATTGACGAAAAAGATCCGCGCGCGCGTAAACACAAACGCCCGCCAGCCAACTTCTCAGAAAATGAATGCCCGGCAATTGCAGCAGGAATCGTTGAACGACGTCTTGGGCAAAGTCTTCAGATGAATAATTCTTCGGCAGGCCTTCATGCTGTGCATATTTCTCCGATCGCCGCAGCACGCGTTCGCACAGTTCAGCCAACGCATGCGCATCGCCGGCTTTGGCGCTCGCCAGGCAAGCTTCCCAATCGAATAATGTGTTGTCTTTTCCCCTGCCACCACCAGCCTTGTGCTTTTTCATAGGCTTTTCTTTCGGCATACGGATGTCAGTTTCATGAACGATCGGCGTTTATGTCAGCGAGACAGTGGCGCCATGCGCGATTTCATGGAGCAGAGCAGGTTAGATGCCGCAGAGGTATTTCATTTTGCGAGCGAACATAGTTTTTACAATTACCAATTGCAAGTGGAAAATTCGGCTTGACGTTCTCGGCGCTTGCCGCAGCATATTCGTTGCCGTAGAGCGGTTGGTGTTACACGTTACCAATCGTGCGTGGACATTTACCGTGTGATTTGCGCCCGCCATAATTGATAGCGGCCCCGATATTCATTCTTGAAATCCGTAATCGTCGAATTCAGGTTCAATCGCTGACGTTCGGCTTCGTTTTTCCAGATGATCTCGACCCGGCT
>SZPB01000162.1 GCA_030263535.1 Cytophagia bacterium CHB2 | reverse complement strand
ATGAAGGCTGGGTGGTCGATCAATCCGGCGCGCAACCGATTTTTTATTCGACCGGAAAATTTTTGAATGCTGCCGGACCGGATGCTGATGGTCCCGGAACCACCGCGGGCAGCGGTGTGGGCTTTGCCTTTCCGGGCCAGGATTTCATACAAGCTGCGAACGGCGTGCCTTTGCTGCCGGCGTTAGATAACGGCAATTTCGCTGCGCGAATTACGCTCGAACCCGCGCCGGATAATTCCGCGCAACCGTTTCAACTGGTCATTCTAAACGAGGACAAACTCGAAACAGCAGGGGGGACGATGGAAAATCGCGTCACGGCCAATTTTCCCACCGCGACGATCATGATTTCACGTTGAGTGTTTACCGCTGCGCCGCGCTTTGCGTGACGGCAATGTAACGAAGCATACGTTCATGGTCTTGCTTATCACAATTCTCCTGTTTTGGCATCCGCCGGAGGCCGGCGACGCCCAAATCGCCAAACGCGTGCGTGCGCAGCAACTGTTGCAGCAAACGCTCAACGAACGCCCCGCTCTTTCACTTTCCGAATATCTCCGCCGCCTTGAAAAAGTCATCAGCTTCGATCGCAAGTTCGCGGAAGCCTATTATCGTCTTGGTTTGGCGCGCCAGGAAGAAGACACCTTTCGCAGCCGCATGCTTGGCGCGGAAGCGCTGCGCCGCGCGATCGAGTTAGCGCCAGCCAATCTTGAGTATCGTTATGCCCTGGCTCGCTTGCAAAGCGCGCGCGGTTTCGACGGCGAGGCTAAACAGCAATACAAACAGATCATGAAGCTCGCCCCTGCCGAGGCCCGGCCTTATTATGAATTGGCGCTGTTCGAGGAAAAAGACATGCTGCATTATCGCGAAATGGTGAGCTTGCATGAAGAAGCGGTGATTTCGTTTCATGAATTCGCCCAAAAAGATTTCGAAGAAACGGAACGATTGCTGCGCACCGCAGTGACGCTCGATCCCGCGATGGTTGAGGCGCAGCAACGTCTCGCCGCTTTGTATTTTGAAGCTGCGCGTTTTGAGGATATGCTAAGCGTACTGCAAAATGCGCTCGCGCACCAAAACAAGGCGCAGGCTGCAACGCCAGAAAATGCCTCGCCGGTATTCGTCGATTTGTATCTTTGGTTGGGATTGGCGCACAGCCGCCTGCAAGACAGTGAAGCCGCACAAAAGGATTATGCCCAGGCATTGGCAGCGATGTCGCCGGAGCAACGCGCTTTTTTCAACTCGCTCGCGCCGGTGTTGCCGCCTGAAGCGCGAGAAGCGTATATGAATTTGGATTCACTCGCGCGCCGTGCGGAGGAGCAGAATTTTTGGAACACACGTGACCCTATGTTTTTGACGCCGGTCAATGAACGTTTGCTGGAACATTTCAGCCGCCTTGCTTATGCGAATCTGCGCTACAGCGATCCGCGCCGCGGCCTGGAGGGCTGGAGAACCGATCGCGGGCAAGTGTTGATTCGCTTTGGATTTCCGCAACAGCGCGTGCGCACGCGCGCGGATCTTGGCACGACACCGACGGGCCGCGTGACGTTGAATGCTTCGAAAGAAGTGTGGGAATACGGCGATTTTCACATGATTTTCGACGATCGTTTTCTAAACGGCAATTATTCGTTTGCGTGGAGTCAGGATCCGGAAGCGGACGGCAAAGTTTTGTTCGAACGCCAAATCGAGCGGGAAACAGAGCGCTTCGACTTTCCGCACGGCGGCAAACCGCTGGTGTTGCCGCAGGTGATTGCGCAATTCCGCAGCCGCGAATCTTCTGACAGCACGCTGCTGGAGATTTATTACGGCTTGCCCGGCGAGGATTTGCAGCCGGCGGACACACTCGAAAATCGCCGGCACTATCAACTCAGCCGCGGTTTTTTTCTTTGCGATTCTAGTTGGACGCCGATACAGTCATGGCGGCAAAATCGTAATCTCGTTGCGGCGGAGCAGGCGATCGAACCACAAAAATTCCTGATCGAACGCTGGCCGCTGCTCGCGCCTTCCGGAGCGTACAACTTTTCGTTTGAAACGAGGGATCGTGAGTCGCGGCATTCCGGTGTGGTGCGGGACACGATTACAATCGCGGATTTTTCGGGCGACAGCCTGCGCTTGAGCAGCCTCTTGCTTGCAGACGCCATCGAGGCCGCAAGCGACGAGCTGGCGGCTTACAACAAAGGCGAGGTAAGCATCCTGCCCTCCTTGTCGCGGCAATTTCGCTTGAATTCTCCGGTTTATGTCTATTATGAAATCTACAACCTTGCGCGCGGCGCGGACGGCGTGACGAATTTTAGAGTGGCAAGCACGGTGGAAATGGAGCAAGAGGGCAAGGGCGCGGTCGCCAATGTGGTCAGCTCGGTTGGACGTCTGTTCGGCCTGGGCAAGCAACACGTTGCCGTCACCTCGTCGTTTGAATCGCGCGGCGAGAAATCGCAGGAAAATCTGCATCACGGCATTCAAGTGATGGGCGCGCAACCGGGAACCTACCGCCTCACGATCGCGGTGTTTGATTTGAATTCCGGACAGCGCACCAGCGGCAGCCTCCAATTTCAGATTATTGCGCCCTAAAAAGCAGTTGACTTCACTGCGTTGAATTTCTACATTCGCGATCAATTTTTACCATTGCAACCATTCACTTTCAAACTTGAGCGCAGGAATTTATATGATCGCAGGCGTCGTCGTCAAAGAACTTGCAACCCACCCCGATGAACGTGGGTTTTTCCGGGAAATTATTCGGCGAACCGATAATTTTTTTGCAGAAGGTTTCGGACAACTCAGTCATTCGGCGATGTATCCGGGCGTGGCAAAAGCCTGGCACATTCACAAGAACCAGATCGATTGGTGGTACGTTCCGATCGGCAATTTGAAATTAGTAATGTTTGACAAGCGCGCGGACTCGCCGACGCGCGGCGAGCTGCAAACGATTTTTATGGGCGAGAATTATCCGGCAAAAGCGGTAAAAATTCCGGCGGGTGTGGCGCACGGCTGCAGGGCGTTGGGCGGCGGCGTCACGCATTTGTTTTATGTGACCTCGGGCGTTTACGATCCGGCGGAGGAGGGCCGCATCCCGCATGATGACAAGAGCATCGGTTATGATTGGACCGCGGGGCCGGAGATTAAGTAAAGCAAGGGAGCAGGCTCAATGCCGTTTCCTTAGTAGTCTTGCCCCCCTTGTGGGGCACTGAAAATGTTACAAGTTCAGCGGCCCACAAGGGGCCGGGACTACGAAATATCGCCTAAGGAAACGGCATTGGGGGCAGGCTCATTGAGAGCTTGAAATTTTTCACACAGCATCAAGCATTCGAGTCTTGCCGTGTTGCTCAAAAGTAGTTTCAGCAACGCGGCTTTTTATTTTAGCGGCGAAACGCGCACGCGCCGGTTACCGCAACATGCGCCGCAATCGGCTTTCGAGCATGAATGCGACTTTCGCCACAATGAGCGTTACCAATGAAATGAAAATCAATTTCCAGCTTTGCACCAAAAATTGCTCGCTCAATGACTCCGGAAAAATCTTCTTGAAGCTTGCCAATATGCCGGCGGCAAAGCGCATCAACCAATTTGCCGCAGGTTGCAGGTAGGGCGCGATTTTATCGTAGCTCACCAACTCTTTGTAGCTGGCTGGCAGCGAAAGCCAAACCGTCACGGCGCCGGCCACGATCATGCCAATAATCAAAATCAATTCCATGTCGAAACGTGTGGCCTTGGGCACGGCTAGCGGCAAACGCGCCATAACGTTCATGGTGAATTGCGGCGACAATTCCGGCATGCGCTCGCGCTGAAAGGCCGCCACCATTTCTTGATGTGCCTGCCATTCGCGGCGGCAGGCAGGGCAACTCTCAACATGCGTTTGATAATCGGCGGCGAGTGTTGGCCCGTCAGCGCTTTCATCGAGAAAGTGCTGAAAAGCCTTGCAGTCAATCGTCCTCATATGTCACTCTCACCTTCATTCGCAACTCATAACCTGTCAGAGGTTTTTGGTAGCCGGTGAATCCCTCGAGCATATAGTGCGGGATTAAATCAATTCCGCGATTAATTCTTTTTGCGGCAACTCCTGCAGTATACGGCGGCGCAACAATGCGCGCCCTCGAAAGAGATGGGTCTTGACCGTATTGATCGGCAAATTCAAAATCTCGGCAATTTGCTGATAGGAAAGCTGCTGGGCATGATAAAGAATCAACACCTGGCGAAAATGCTCGGGTAAATCTTCCAGGGCATTTTCAACCAGGGTTTCTTTTTCGCGATGGGCGAGAATATGATCCGGTGAAACCGGATCCGTCAGGCGCGCCATTTCGGCTTCCGGGGCGCGCGGCCTGGCATGGCGCTTTTTTTCGAGATAATTCAGGCAAACGTTGTAGCAAATTTTGTAGAGCCAGGTGGCAAACGCCGCATCGGCGCGAAATTTGGCCAGGCCGCGAAACGCACGCACAAAGGTATCCTGCGCCGCCTCCTCCGCATCTTCACGATTTTTCAGCATGCGATAGGTTGTTTGAAAAATGCGGGTCTTATAACGCTCGATCAAATGCGCAAACGCCTCGCGGTTGCCCGCCAGAACTTGTTGCACAATGTCGTGATCGGAAATGGCCATGCTTTTCCCGGCTCTGCTCGTTTTAGAATTATGACCGGCCAGGGGCCAGAATTGTTTCACCCGTGCGCGCAGATATTTCCCTGGAGGGAAAGTGAAACATTTACCTCGCGCTGCCGGTCAAAATAGCAAAAATCAGCAGTCCACCTGACTATCCGGACGCAGGTGCAGGAATTCAAAATACAAGGATTTCGTTGATTGCCAAGCATAATTTTCGTGCGCCTCTCTTTCTAGACGTGACGCAAATCGCCTGGCAACTGGCTCTTTAATCTTATTTGTGGAGGCCGTTATGCAACCGTTTGAAGTTTTTATTCCCTTGGGCGCTTTCGCGATGCTTGCGTTCATTATTGTGCAGTTTTTCTATCATCGCCAGCGCATGAAGTTGATCGAGCGAGGATTGGCCACCACCGATCTGCCGCCGATGAAGCTCGGCCCGGGCAGCTCGTTGAAGTTCGGCTTGATTGCCATTGCCCTGGGATTGGCGATTTTCATCTCGCAAATTTTCGAAGAACTTTTCCGCGGTTGGGGCGGGGAAGACACGTTTGCGGTGGGATCGATTTTCGTGGGCGCGGCTTTGATCATACACACGCTGATTGATCGCAAAGCCAGCAAGGCTGAGAGCGAGAGCGTGAACAATCTCTGAACCGGGAATGATCGCGCATCGACGCGAATTAATGAGAATCTGAGAGGCGTTGCCCACAAAATTGAAATCCCACAAAAGAACTTTTTTGCTGCTGTGGGATTTCCGCTTTGGGGGCGGAGTTTAAGGCTGTTCAAGAAGCATCGATTTTGAACTCTCTGAAATCGCTGTAGGCCGCTACAGGTTCACTCTTCTCAAATGTCGAGACGCAGCTCAAGCTGTTTCGCTGGCCGTCGCGGGCACATTTTCCGGCGCCGCCTCGAAAACACGACAAGCCGTGCTTTCACCGGAAAATTGCGCTTGAAATGCGCGGCTAATTGGGAGGTGGCCGCGAATGACGGCGAAGATCGTTTCGGATACGAGGATCGCTGCGTTCGCTTTTTGCGTCAAGCGGCACAGTTCATGGGTATGATCGACAGCTTTTCCGAGAACAACGAGACGATGTTCCTCGCCGGTTCCAAGCTCTCCCATCACCGCCAGGTCGGCATGAACGCCAAAGCCGAACGCCAAGCGCATGTCGAAGTTGTGTTCGAGATAATCGTTCAGCTCGCCGCAAGTTGTCACCAGTCTGCGCGCTGCGTTCATGGCATTCATGATTGCCGCGCGGACGTTTCCAGATGTGCCCCAAACAGCCGTAAACCGGTTGGCGCTGAACTCAATGAGATGCCCGTCATGTTCTTTGACGAGTTGATGCACCAAATAATAGAGGCGCTGCAGCACTTGTACAGTGTCGTGAGCAGAAGCCTGCAAAACCACGCGTTCGAAATCATGCCACGCGCCGCTTAGCAATGCCAGCGGTTGCTGCACGCCAGGCAGGCGCGGCGTTTGCCCGGTCTCGCTTGCCAGCGCCAGTTGCAAATCAAACTCGTCGCGCAATAAAATTTGTGCACGCACCGGTCCGGAAATTTTCGTTTGGCAGGCGAGCCGGATTGGCGGCTTGAAATGCCCGGCATGCAACAATTTTTGCT
This sequence comes from Cytophagia bacterium CHB2, assembly GCA_030263535.1. Taxonomy (NCBI): domain Bacteria; kingdom Pseudomonadati; phylum Bacteroidota; class Cytophagia; species Cytophagia bacterium CHB2. The sequence goes on along the minus strand of SZPB01000162.1, from coordinate 7,490 downwards.
CAGGTTCTTGTATCGCCGAGCAGTTGTTTTCACCCGCCAAAATCGCGACGCGGCAGGAGGTGCATTGCGCCTGTCCCCCGCATTCATGCGGCAGAAACAAGCCGAATTGTTGCGCCGCTTCCAAAATTGTCGTTTCCGCCTCCACCTCAAATCGGCCAATTTTGTTGAAAATAATGCTCGTTGGCATGCTGCGACTCCAGGATGATTCGGGAGAATTGCTGAAGAGGTTCTGCTGTTAGGCGATGTTTACACGAGGATATACGGACAAAGCGGGCAATATGGGTAACGCACAAAATTGGGGATTGTGAAAAAATACCATGCCGCGAGAGACAATCCTGGCTTTGATTCAGATGGTCATAGGCTCTTCTGCATGCAGAAATCGTAGGATGATTTATCCGCAGTACTTTGTTACCTTAAATTTGTGGGAGAACTCTCTGGAGATGTCATTCAGGCGAATCTTGTGAAGTACTTGGTGCTGCTCTTAATACTTCACAAGATTCCTCCGGAATGACAAATCAAGATACTCATAAAAATTAACGTAACACCGTACTAATTCTCCTGCGGTTTCTGCGCCACTGCAAAGACGCGTTTCATCTCGGCGATCTCCTCCTTTTTCTTTTGATCACTCCAGCCCAACTCAGCGGCCATTAGATCGGCGCAGCGTTGCAGCGCCGGTTCGCCAGGATTTCCGGCCGTGCCTAACTCCGTGCGGCGCATCACGACATCGACGAGCTTTTGCGCCATTTCAGCGCGAATGCCGTGAACCACTTCTGCAGCGATGACGTTGGTGTCAGGCGACAGGCGCGCGGCCAACGCCGGATTTGCGGAGATATGTTTGAACAATTCCGTGTAGGCCGAGCCATAGTTCTCGATCAAATGTTTGACAAGCTCGGGCGGCAGGCTGTGCGGCTGCTTGCGGCTCTCGGTTAGCACAAATTCATCGAAGCGCTTGATGTCGCCGCCGTAGATCGGCGTTTCTTGCGACCGCGATTCTCGCGGCGAACGGTTGAGTTTTTGCAAGGCAAAATCGATCGACTTTTCAGCAACGTCGCGCGCGGTGGTATATTTGACGCTGACCACGGTCACCAAACCTTCGAGGCCATCATCGGCGGCATGATCTTTGAGAATATATTGTTTCAAGAGTTTGACGTCGCCGCTGCGCGGATTGACGCCTTCCATCGGCAGTAAGCCGCCGTAGTGGAAGGAGACATCATCGCGCGTCAAATGCGCCGCGGGATAAGCCGTGCTCACTTCATCAACGAATTCTTGAATGTCTTGCTCGGTGATGCAGAAATCTTGGGGATTGCCTTCATAAGCAACATGCGTGGTCCCGATCAACGAAAGATGACGCCAGGGCCGGATGAACAACAGGCGCGAACCTTTGTTGATAATCGCGTCGGCATCTTTGAATTCGAACTTGCTCGGCACGCCCACGGCATATTCCGGAATCAACTGGCGGCGAATGACGAGATTCATCGCCTTGGAGAGCAAAACTTTTTGCGCCGGCGCTTTGCCGTTCATCAGTCCTAAAACCTGGTTGACCCACGGCCCGCTGTTGTTGATCGTCAATTTTGCGCGAATGTCAAACCGATTCTTACCGATTTTGTCTTCAACTGAGACGCCGGTAATGCGATTGCCTTCGCGCAGGAAGCCCGCGACCGCGACATAATTCGCGATTTGCGCGCCGGCTTGCACGGCCGAGTGCAGAAACGATAACAACAAGCGTTCGGAATTGTAAACGTGACAATCGTACCAAACCGCGCCGCCGGTAAGGCCGTTTTCATCCACGCCGGGAATCAAGCGCCGGCAGTCTTCTTTCGAAATCACGCGGCCGTGCGGCAGAAATTTTTGCGGATCCTCGAGGCCGTTGCGATCAAAACCGATAAGATCATTGAGCAGCATGGCCACGGCCATCACTTCTTTGCCTTTCAAGGCGTGGCCGTAGGTCGGCATGACGCAGGGGAGGGGATGCACCAAATGCGGCGCGATGCGCATCAACACCATGCGCTCGTGAATCGACTCGCGCATGCGTTTGAAATCAGCGTGCTGCAAGTAACGCAAACCGCCATGAATGATTTTCAAACTGTTCGATGACGTGGCGCCGCCGAAATCATCTTTCTCAACCAATGCCACCGACAGCCCGCGTTGCGCCGCCTCCCAGGCCGCGCAGGCGCCGTAAATGCCGCCGCCGATGATTAACACATCAAAAACATTTTGTGCGAGCGCTTCCAGATTCCTTTGCATAAGATTCCTCATGATATGCCGCTGCTAACCAGCCGCTGAAGTAAGAAAATTTATTTGGCACAGCCGTTTTTTGAAGTTTGTCGTCTTGAGCATTAGCAAAATTTCATGCGCCCAGGTTCGTTTGGCGCCTTTTTGTAATCCGCAGGGAAGATAAGCATTTTACCACGCCGACCTCAATAAAATTATTGCAAGACTTCTGTTCTGCGCATAAAATGTGTTTGACAATGTCATTTTGTTGACGATATTGTAACCAAATTCGTGTTCGATTTTCTCTTGCAGGTGAACCATTCCGGCGTTTTCAGGAGTCTGTTGAATTCATGGCCATCCCCTTGGAAGCGCAACTGCTCCTTCTTTTTGTAATTGGCGCTTTTGTCGGGTTTATCAATATCCTCGCGGGCGGCGGCTCGTTGTTGTCGCTGCCGCTCTTGATCTTTCTCGGTTTGCCAAGCGCGACCGCAAACGGCACAAATCGCATCGGCATTTTGATTCAAAATATCGTTGCCATTGCCGGCTTTCATCAGCAGAACGTGCTGCCCTGGCGTATCAGCGTGCTGGCGGCGATTCCGGCGGTTATCGGCGCGATTGCCGGCGCGAATCTTGCAATCGATCTCCCGGACGATCGCTTCAAGCAGGTGTTGGCGCTCACCATGATCGGCGTGCTGATTCTGATTCTAGCAGATCCCAGCAAACGCTTGCGCGAAAATCCCCGGCCGATGGCGGGCGGCCGCTTGCTGTTGTTCATTGCCGGTTTCTTCAGCGTCGGTGTGTTCGGCGGTTTTATTCAAGCAGGCGTGGGTTTTTTGATCATTTTAGTCATGGCGCTCACCGGCTTCGATCTCGTCGCCACCAATGCCGTAAAGGTTCTCGTTGTTTTCATTTTCACGATTGCGGCGTTGGCGGTTTTTGTAATCAATAATCACGTCGATTATCTGCTCGGCATTGGTCTCGGATTTGGCAATGCGCTCGGCGGTTACATCGGAACCAAGTTCGCGGTCAAAAAAGGCCACGCCTGGATTCGCGGATTCGTTATCATAACCGTAATCGTGTTTGCGCTGTATTTGCTCTGGGATTCATTGAGATGAAGATGTGATATGAAGAAGTATGCTCTCATCGTTCTTGCCTGTGTCACGCTTGGCCTTGCGCCCTTCGTGCCGGAACCGCATATTGTCGGCAAATTGCGTTGGATTCTCGGCGGAGGCCGTGGCATGGAGTTGATCGATTGGTGGGATACGCTGCAACACGGCGCGCCGTGGCTGATCTTGCTTTATTTCGTCACAACTGACCTCATAAAAAAAATTACAAGGAGAAAAGATGGTGCGTGATAAGCTCTCACTGTTGTGTCTTGCGCTCACATTGAGCCTGTTCGCCTGCAAATCAAACGAAAAAACTGCGGACGAATCACAGCCCAATCACGCGGTAGCGCAGCAACTGCCGGTTGGAGAAGTCGTCTACACCGCACCGGAGGGCTGGGTTGCCGAACATCCGTCCAGCAACATGCGCAAAGCGCAATTCCGCTTGCCCGGCGTTGCTGGCTTGGAAGACGGCGAGCTGGTGGTGTTTCATTTTCCCGGAACCGGCGGCTCGGTGCAAGCCAATCTCGACCGTTGGTACGGCCAGTTTAAGCAACCGGATGGCAGCGCTACCCGTGATCGCGCCCAGCCGCAGCAGGTACAGGCAAACGGTTTGAATGTGACAACCGTGTCAGTGACCGGCACGTTTCTCAAATCGCAATCGCCCATGATGATGAGCGGGCCGTTCGATGAAATGCCGGACTATTTGATGTGGGCTGCCATCGTTGAAACCGCAAACGGCCCGTGGTTTTTCAAAGCCGTTGGCCCGCAAAAAACAATGGAACATTGGCAGCCGAGTTTTGATGCCTTTGTGCAGACGTTGCGCGTGCAATAAACGCTAGATGCGAATGACGCGGATTTGATTACTCGCAATCCCCGCGCCCTGATTTGATCCGCGCCATTCGTGTTCACAAAATGTGTACTCGCCATGATCAAATCATCTCTCTGGACCGGCGCCTGCTGCTTGTTGGTGTTGGCTTGCCAGCATAAGCCGGGTGTTCCTCTTGCGAAACCAGCCATGAACACGTTGCCTGCACAATCCAGTCCGGTGCTGGAGTTCGTTCCGGAAATGCAACCGTTAACAAACGCCTTTGTCATGACGCCGCCAGATCTTGATGCCGCCGTGTTGCAATCGTTCACGACATTGTGGCAGGCGCAGGCGCGCGCCGTTTGCGAAAAAATCACCACAGACTCTCTGGTGCAGATTTCACGCTGGGCGGGTGATCTGATGAAAGCCGTTCAGCTTCCGGAAAAGTGGTGGGAAAAAATTCCGCTGCGTCCTATGGGCGTTTCTGCTGATGGCCAAACGATTTTGTTCGGACAGTTTAAAGAAGATGGTTTGCCCTTACCCTCACACAGTCCCCTCGTCTTCCGCCGGTTGATACTCGCAGTCTGCTACCACCAGCCAAGCCAAAGCCTCGACAAAGTTATTGTTTCCATCGGTGGATGGGTGGAAGAGTAATTTTGTTCACCTGCTTTCGATTTTAGAATCCCCGAGTTGGTTTTGTGTGGTGTTTTTATGGACACTATTTGATTTCATGTGTCTATTTTTATTCAATAGCAAAAGGTTAGCTCGACAAAAATGTTGGAGGCGTGTCAAAAGTTCATTATATTTTGGCCGTACTGACAAGCTGCAATTTGCATGCTGAAATGTGCTGGTGAAAATCCGTTCGATTCCGGCAGATATGAAGCTTTCATAATCCTGCAAATGCCTGTTTTCGACGGTAATTTCTTTGACAATTGGCTGGATTGTTTGACAGCAGCAAACTTCAATTTTGATTTTACAACTCGGATTCGGACAGCAGTGCAGTTTGCGTGCGCAGGCCTGCGCTGTGCAACTGCCAGGAGGCAAACATGTTCAGGATATTGCTCGACACAGCACAGGGAGTTGTGAGTGGCAAGCAAAAAAAGTTGCATGCGAATAAACGGATCTCGCATGTGTTGTTCTTTGTCATGTTGATGTTCATGCCCGTCTTGCATGCGCAAGAGGTGCGTGAATGGCTCGTGCTCGGCACGTTTTCAGCAGAGAAGGACAAGAATCTGCAAACGGATTTTGCCGGGAACGAAGCCACGCTTCGTCCGCACGGCGGTTTGACCACCGCCGGCAAAATGTGGCGGCATTATCAAACGCCGGAAGCGCATCTCGACTTTCTCGACTTGATGCTCGATTTCTTTCCGGTTGAGAATGTCGTGGCGTATGCGCATTGCTATGTGCATAGCCCGGAGCAAGACTCGACCGCGAAGCTTATTGTAAGTTACGATGACTTTCTGGCGTTGCGCGTCAACGGCCAGGAAGTTTGGAAACAGCAAGAACGCCGCGCGAATCAGTTCGAGCAGGATACGATTCAGGTGCGCCTGCAGAAGGGCTGGAATGGGCTGCTTTTCAAAGTGATGAACGGCGTGGGAGAATGGACGTTGTCCGCGCGCTTTCTCAATGCCGCCGGCCTCACGCTGCAAGCCGAATTTCCCGAACGGCTCACGACGATTCCGCGTGCCGATCCCGAGTTGATTCGCATCCGGAAAATTGAACCGGCAGATAAAGCGATTTTCACGGTCGACAACAAGCCGGCGCTGCAATTCCGCACCGTGATTTACAACCCCCAGCAGCAATCGCTCAGTTCCTGCCGTGCGCGCTTGCTGGCGCGCAACGGAAAAATGGTGGGCACTGAAGCTGAATTTGAGTTGCACGCCGGTGAGATTCGCGCGGTTTATTTTACCGTGCCGGTAGCGGCGATTCTCAACAGCTTTCAGGCCTCCGGCTCCTGGCAGATGCGCCTGCAATTTGGCGACTACGAAGTCAAACGTGTCGTGCCGTTGCAATATGACGCACGGTTGCTCGATAAGATTTTGGGCGCGTTTGAAGTCGAGGGCGTCGAGCAGTTTGCGAGCAACGGTTCGAGCGGTTTCCGCCGCGTGATTTTTGTGCCGTGGGAATGGGCCGGCATGCCGTTGTACGTTTCCGCAGATTTGGGCGCGGCCATCGGGTCGGTGTTGATCAACGGCGAGCAGCGCGGGTTCAATCATCAAGGCTATTCCGGCGATTTGTTTTTGACAGATAGCGCGGAAGTGGCGGCGCGCTATGAAATCGTTGTGCATGCCAGCGCCTCGCGTCCGAGCCGCTATGAAAAAGAAGAAACGAATGCGGGTGAAGTGGCGACGCCCAAGCTGAGCCTCACGGTCGAAAATCTCGCTCTGCGGCGTTATTTATCCTCTGCCGCATTGCTGCAGCAATATCGCGGTGATGAAATCGAAGAGCAAAAGACGTTGGATGAAAAGATGTTTTTTGCATTAAAAAACCGTGATGTTGCGACACTGGATAAGCTGATTGCCGAAGCGCATGCCCAATTGCCGCAAGTGCCGGAAGCCGAGCTTAAAGTTCCGGAAGTCAGTTTGATCGGCAACGCGCATGTCGATCTCGGGCAATATGCGGATGTTAACGCAGCAATGCAGCAATATCGCGCGATTTTCACGCAGGTGATCAAGAATTTTGCCAAGTATCCCGGGTTCCATTTTTCGCAAGCGCACGCCTCGACGTATTGGTGGATCGAGCAAATTGATCCCCAGCTTTTCAATGCGATCCGCGAAGCCGTACAGCAAAAGCGCTGGGAAATTATCGGCGGAAGCTGGGCGGAAAGCGACATGAACCTGCCCTCGGGCGAGAGCATGGCGCGGCAATTCTTGTATGGCAAACGCTACCTCAAGGCAAGGTTCGATATTGATTCGAAAGTCGCCTGGATGCTCGACTCGTATGGCCATGCTGCCAGCGTGCCGCAAATTGTGAAGAAAAGCGGTGTGAGCAGTTACGTTTTCTACCGCCCGTGGGAAACCATGCGCCTTTTCGCTTGGGAAGGCCTTGACGGCAGCCAGATTCTGGGTTATCGCCCGGCCGAGTGGTTCAGTTCCTCACTCACACGTGATGAAGGCCGTCATGCCTTGGTGGCAAAGCAGCGCTTCGGTTGGCCGAAGGCAGCGCGTTTGTACGGCGTCAGCAGCAGCCCGGCAAGCCGGGATATTCGTCTGGCGGAAGATTTGGCCTATCTGACAGCCGGTCGCGCAAATCATCCGTCCGTGCCGGCTGTGCGCATGACGAATGCGCGCGGCTTTTTTACGGAGTTAGACACAAGTCTAACGCGGAACCGTGCTGCCGGGTTGGTATCGAACCGGCGGCTCAATGTG
>SZPB01000161.1 GCA_030263535.1 Cytophagia bacterium CHB2 | reverse complement strand
GAATGAACGCCCCACGTCAAGCGCGTCAGCAGCCGCATGATTCTTTGCCCCGCAATCAAACCGGTGGGAAGCTGCACATTGCGTTTGCGAATCGGAAAGCTGCCGATGTAACGGCCATCCCACGGCTTCTCTTTCATCGGCAAATCGCGGCGGGTAACCGCATCGTTGAATAGCGCCGCCCAATTTTCGCGTTTCACCAGCGTTGCCAGAGTATCGGCGTCATATCCGATGGCGTAAAGGCCGCCAATAATGCTGCCCATGCTCGTGCCGGCGATATAATCGACCGGCATGCCGATCTCTTCCAGCACTTGCAGCACGCCGATGTGCGCGAAGCCTTTCGCGCCGCCGCCGCTCAACGCCAGCCCGATTTTCACGCGCGCCGGCGATTCTTGCGTAAACGCCGCAGTTGCGACAAAGCAATAAATGAACAGGCCTAAGAAAAAATGGATTCCAACGGGCATTCGCATGATTGCACTATTTCAAAAAAGAGCGCAGATAAACACAGACGCACCGGAATTTAACGAATCATCTTGCCTTCCGGCATCTGCGAAAACCTGCGCTCAGAAATGGGTTAAACGGTTTTAGAAGTCAACTGCCTCCTCCACCTCAAAACTAGTGAAATGGAGGCGATGAAGCGCCTAGCTTTTCTTGCCGCTCTTCTTGTTTTTTTCTTGTTTGCTTTTGCGCTTGAGATCCTGGCGATGTGCGCGCTCATAGGTCTGGATGTCAACAAACCGGCCTTTGGCATCGCGCACAGCATACAGCTTCTTCCCGGAAACACTGCGGTGAGTTGTACGTCTCGTCTTGCCTGCCATATGCATCTCCTTCAGTGATGAATGATTGTATAATTGGCGGCTACCGCTTGCGCATACCCGCCACGAATTGAGTTTTGATCGCCAAAATATCACCAACGGACGCGTACGCCGCGGACATCGATATGCAAGAACGGGCCGTGTGCGGCTGTCGCGGGGTATGCTGACAAGCCACCGGCCAACTCAGGATAATACTTCTCGATATTATCCGCAAGAGCCAATAAGAAATGCGCATCATCGAGTGTGGTTTCGCCGTCGCCATTGAGATCGTCCATAAGATTGTTGCGATCGTGATCGACGAAGACATCCGCGCCGTCGCCATAAATGTGCCGGCTGTTGCCCGCCCGGCCGCGGCCAACTTCCCGGCTGTTGTATTGCGGCGTGCGAAACCCGGACATGATGTGCAGCCGCGAAGGCAGTTTGCGCTGATCCAGTTCTTGCGCCAGCAATTCCAGTTTGTCGAGCAAACTCATGCGCAACACAATGAATTTGGGCCAGACCTCGGCTTGGTCGTGCGGCAAGAAATCGCGCAACCTAAAACTTTTCGAGAGCGGCATCGTTTGATTCTCTGGCGTCACCTCGATGAATCCTTCCGGCAGTGATGTTCCTTTCTCGCTTTCGTCCGGCCAGCGGCCCATATGATATCCGCGCAACGAGGCTTCTCGTTTGGTTTTGAATGGCAGCAATGAGATAAACAAAAAACGCTGGCCGTCCGGCGTTACCAAATCCACCTGATGTATACCCGGTTCGTGCATCGCATTCAACAACGAAGCCGGAATCGCCGGCGCCAATTTTTGCGCTGCTGCCGGCAGGCCGATCATGGCATATAAGTTTCCACTAAAACCGAAATAACCTGCATGAGAAATGCTGGCATTTTCTTGTTGGTTATGATGGGGAACACCTTGTCCGGCCGTGGAAGATTCGAGGCGTCGTAGCAAGATCCAGGCGAAGATTCCGGCGCTTGCGACCAGTATGATCAATTTGACAAGTCGTTTCACGATTGCGCCATAAGTGGTTTCTATTTCGAGTTGGCCATCAAAAAAATGTCGTAGGTGATTCAACTTTGCAAGTGATCGTGTTGCCTCGCGGCTTTGCTTTTCATTCCTCACATAAATAATTTTGATTGACCCACCCGGAAAGATTCTGATACCTAATCGGCACCCACGTGTTGCCGCCTTGAGCGATACCGCTGCCGGTCACGCGTATGCCTTTCGCTGTTGGTGAGAGAGTTCCAACAATTGCCGCCGTTGCCCCGGCCGCCGCTCGCACGTTCAAAACGTCATCGGGCTGTACGTTGAAGATGCTGTAGTTTGCCGCCGTTTTGAGAGTACGCGTCGTAGCCGCAGATTTTGCGCCGCTTTGTGCCGCCACCTGCACCCAGCCTGAAGGTGGCGCATCGGCAGGCGGATCCGCACCGGTCGAGTTGATGCGATAATAATAAAGGTATTTGCCGTCCGCCGACCATTCGACGCGCGATTGTAAAATGAAATCCCAGCGCGCTGTAATCTTCTGCTTGGCGCTGCCGTCGGATTTGAAGAGAAAACCGATATTATCATTGCATTCATAACCGCATGCAATCGCGAGGAAGTAATTGCCGGAGGGAGAATACTTTACATCAAGCACGGAGAGAAAACCGTCTTTTTCCGCTTCGAGCAAAACGGCGCTGCCCAGCAAGAGTTTGGTGTAATCTTCACTGATTGCAGCTTTTGCCGGCGGGGTTCTGTCTTTTGGTGGGGGAATATGAGGGGGATGATTTTTGCCGGCGGGAGCGCAGGCGCAGAGTGACGCAACAACAAGCCAACTCAAACGACGCATTAATTGGCTCCTTTCATGGGCTGCATTTCATTAACCATCGTTTCAACCTCGCGGGGCAATTTGATCCTGGGACCCGGTTCATGGTACTCTGTCATGATTTCATTTACTATCAACCAGACGTGGATGCGGTTGCTTTCGATCTCGGCCAGGAATATCGCGGCCTCCGAGCCGCCGCTGTGCGGCTTATTGCCCGTGACATAAGCGACATTGCCGTCGGCGATCAGCGGCCCGGTCACCTGCATATTCACGAGAAATTCCTGGTAATGTTCACCAAGCAGTGCCCGCAAACGCCCTTGCAATGGCGGAATCTCCCATAGCTTGATTTCCGCGGGATACTTTCCCACAAAGTTTTTCAAGGATGCTAATGACGGCGCAGTCGCGAGTGCGGTTGCCTGTTCCGGGGGCGTTTGTTGCGAAGAGCATGCGTAGATACTCATCACCGACATCGCGAGCAGGATCGTCATGCGCCTCATGCAAACTCTTCCTGGAAAATTGCTGCGAAATTAATTCATGCTATTTCAACCAAGCTTCAAAATAGCATGAAATACTTTTAATGCAACCCTTTTCGTTGTCATGGGGCACGGCATAGAGAGAGTAATTTTTAAATGGGAGGAAGCTTAAAGGCGGGAATAACGTCAACGCATCGCGCTCACTTGACGCCGGGCAGTTGCCACGCTTCTTGCCGCCGGGCATACTCCTCTTGTGGCAGTTGCACCAAAATCGGTTTGGCCTCGTGTCTCAGCCATGTGATGATTTTTTGCATCTCGGCCTCTGCCATGGCCGTGCAGCCGGCCGTAGGCGCAACAGGATTCCCCCACACATGCAAAAAAATACAGGATCCGCCGCCCGGTTTTGCCGGCGCAATATTATGATCGACGAATACGCCAAGACGATAATCGACCGGGACGTTGTGCATTTTCTCAGAAGATTGCCAATCTGCGTTTTCCGCTTTTTTTCGGTCGATCAGGTGATTGTAATGTTGCGAGGCAGGATCATCAACGCATTCGAGCGTTTGTGTGATTTGTTGATAAGGAAAGTGCAGAGGTGCAAGCTCGCGGGCAGAAGGGAAACCGAACGCCGCGCTCAGCGCGAAAGCGCCAGCCGGGCTGCGACCGTCGCCCTCTTGCTTGATCGGGTGTCCCTGCGACGTACTGGCATGCAAGCCGCTGCCCCAGCCCAAACCTGAACGGCCGACGACGATGGGAATTCTATCATCGACGCGTTGCCACGGCGCGTTCTGTTTTTCTCGCTGAAATTTGTAGAGAAAACCTTCCGTCGCAGAATACGAGGGCGTGAGTACCAGCAGCAATTGCGTGCAGGAATTTGGAATGGGCGATGGTTGGGCAAGCATGAGCAAAAAGCTCAACGGAAACAGCACACAAGCTGTTTGCAAAAAAATTCGCAAGGCGGCGGCCGGCGTTTGAAAAAATTGACTGAATTTGGTGGCGGCCTGTTGTTGCCGTGAAAAATCCATTATCCTCTGTGCGTTTACCAAGCCAAAGCATTCATGCAAAGCCGCGAAGTTCGCAAAGGAAATTTTTAGGTGGTTCGCGCGCCTTCGCGACGTTGCGTGGGTCTTTTGAGCCGTCGTTTGTTGGTAAGACGAGGCGCTTACCGAAGCGATTTACGCCTCTACTTCCATGGCGCGTTTGCGTTGCGAGGCGCGTTTGTCGGCATCCAATTCCATCTTGCGCAGGCGAATGCTTTCCGGCGTGATTTCCACCAGCTCATCTTCGCCAATGAACTCGATAGCCTGGTCGAGCGTCAAAATTTTAGGCGGCCGCAACGTAACGGTGGAATCCGACGTCGAGCTGCGCATGTTGGTGAGTTTCTTCTCTTTGGTGATGTTCACGTCGAGATCGGTGTTGCGGTTGCGCTCGCCTACAATCATGCCGCCATACACTTCCGTTCCGGGCGCCACAAAAAATTCGCCACGATCTTCCAAACCAAAGCTGGCATAAGCCGTCACGCGACCGGCGCGATCTGCCACCAGCGCGCCGCTATTGCGTTGCGGAATCGCGCCGTGCCAGGGCGCGTAACCATCGAACAGCGTATTGAAAATGCCCGTGCCCTTTGTATCGGTAAGAAATTCGTTGCGATAACCGATAAGCCCGCGCGAGGGCATGCGAAATTCCAAGTTCACGCGGCCGCTGCCGTGATTGATCATGTTGGTCATGCGGCCTTTGCGCAGGGAGAGTTTTTCCGTGACGATGCCGATGAACTCCTCCGGAATGTCGAGGTAGAGATGTTCCATCGGCTCTTGAATTTGCCCGTCTTTCACATGCGTGATCACGCGCGGCTTGGAGGCCATCAGCTCGAAACCTTCGCGGCGCATGGTTTCAATTAAAATCGCGAGTTGCAATTCGCCGCGGCCGCAGACTTCGAAAGCATCGGCGCGATCCGTGGGCCGCACGCGCAATGCGACGTTGTTCAACACTTCTTTTTCCAGACGCTCGCGCAAATGGCGCGAGGTGAGATAGCGTCCTTCGCGACCGGCAAACGGACTGTTGTTTACCGAAAAAATCATCGCGACCGTTGGCTCATCGACGTTGATGCGCGGCAATGGCCGGGGATTCTCCGCGTCAGTAATCGTGTCGCCAATGTGAACGTCTTCAACGCCGGCAACGACGATGATGTCGCCCGCTTCGACGGCTTCAACCGGAACGCGCTGCAATCCCTTGAACGAATACAAAGCAGAGAACTTGACGATGCGGAATTCGTCATCTTCGCCGCAGAGCGTATAGTTCTTGCCCATCTCCAAAATGCCGTGTTTCAGGCGTCCGATCGCCAGTTGACCGACATAATCGTCATACGCGAGATTGGTCACGAGAAATTGCGGCAGCGCCGTGTCGTCTGCTTGCGGGGCAGGAATCGCGTTAATGATGGCTTCGAACAACGGAATCAGGTTCGTCGAGCCATCGCCAAGCAGGCGATGCGCTTCGGCTTTCTTGGCGTTGGTGTAGATAATGGGAAACTCGAGCTGGCCTTCATGCGCATCGAGATCGATGAAGAGATCATAAATCTCGTTGGTCACGTCTTGGATGCGCGCATCGCTGCGATCGATTTTATTGATCACAACAATGATGGGAAGCTGGGCCGCGAGAGCCTTCTTTAATACGAAACGCGTTTGCGGCAGCGGGCCTTCGCTGGCGTCAACCAGCAACAGCGCGCCATCGACCATGCTCAGTGCGCGTTCGACCTCACCGCCAAAGTCGGCGTGGCCCGGCGTATCGACGATGTTTATTTTGACATTCTTATACCAGATGGCGGTATTCTTTGCCATGATGGTGATGCCCCGTTCACGCTCAAGATCCATGCTATCCATAATGCGCTCACCGGTCACTTGATTTTCCCGGAATGTGCCGCTCTGCTTGAGCATACCGTCGACCAGCGTGGTTTTGCCATGGTCGACATGGGCAATGATCGCGATATTTCGAATGCTGTTTTTTGTCATAAACTAATCTATACTCCTGTTCACCAAATGGAAAAGTAATTTTTTCGAAAAATGACCCTGATATTACGAAAGAAAAGTCTGAATTGGAAGCAGTATTCTTGGTTAAAAGAAGAATTATCAGGAGAGAGATGAGAGACAAGATTCTATTTTATGCGGAAGACGAGCAGAACGCCCCCACGTTAAATCGGCGAATGAAGGCGCTGGTTCGGCATTCCTTCGCGGTTGATGAAAGCTGCGCTCGGCTCTTTGAGTTTTATGCGATGGCCAACACGGAATGGCTTGCTCACGTTTAAGGTTAACCGCCCGCTACAAGTTGATCAAAAGACATTTTGCCTGCCCAAGGGTTGCCACTACATCACGAAAAATGTTCGGGAATTTCCTCAGGATGAAATTCGATCTGCGGCAGCGGTTCGGGAAAAACCGCTGGCTGCGCTGGCGTGCGGATATACAACCGCACACGTTGCAACAGTTTTTCGACTTCGACGCCATAACAGCGGCCGGGCAATTGCGACAGTTTATCGACGCCCTTCTTGAGCTGGCTTTGCATGCCGGCAAAGTTGTGCATGCGAAAATGATAAAAGCCGGTTGCCAGATTGACCAGCCCGTGAAACAAATTGCGTTCGACCGCATTGCGGGCGTCCATCCACAATTCTTCAATCTCGTCATGAGCTTCAAAAAAATATTCGCGATTGAAGTAATCAATGCCGCGCGTCAGGCGTTCCCGCAGATTTTGATTAAAAAGACCCGGCAAGAATGTGCTCCGAATTGCTGATTTGGAAATATCACGACACGAAGATTCTCTTGCTCGAAAACCCCGAATAATCGTGAACATGAACTGATTTTTTGAATTCGCGTTTATTCGCGTTGCTTCATTCGCCGTTTGAACCGGAAAAAGCCTTTGAATTTCGTTTTCTAACGAACGAGAACCATTTTTTTGGTGTTAGTGAAATGCTCGGTGCGAATCGTGTACCAATAAACGCCGGAGGGCGCCGCATTGCCTTCGCGATCAATGGCATCCCAGGTAATCGTGTGTTCGCCGGCGGCGCGAGGTTGATCCAGCAGGTGTTCCACCTCGCGGCCGTTTACGTCGTGAATCACAATACTCACCCGGGCCGGCTGCAACAGCGTAAAGCGGATCGTTGTGCTCGGGTTGAATGGATTGGGATAATTTTGATCGAGTAAAAAATTTGAAGGCCTCTCATGATTGCGCTGCGTCACATTCGTTGATGTTGCCGTGTATTTGTAAACCGTATTGCCTACCGCATAACCGAGTGTGTCTCCCAAAAAGCGAATGCGATTCACGCGTCCACCAAAACCGGCGGATTGCCAGGTCTCTCCGCCATTCGTGGTTTTGTAAGTGGGATTGGAATTGTTGCCCCCAATCCAGCCGTTTTGTTCATCGACAAAGCCGATGCCTTGCACAAAATAATAACTGTTCGAAAACAGCTTCTCTTGCCAGGTTACGCCGCCGTCCATCGTTTTCAAAAAATAAATCGGCGTT
The DNA here is from genome assembly GCA_030263535.1 of Cytophagia bacterium CHB2. NCBI lineage: Bacteria > Pseudomonadati > Bacteroidota > Cytophagia > Cytophagia bacterium CHB2. The sequence goes on along the minus strand of SZPB01000161.1, from coordinate 6,123 downwards.
TCACTGTTGCGTTGCAACGAGGCATAACCGACCCGGCGAGAGGGAAACGAAACTTTCCAGCACCATTCGCCGGTGCGCGCCGTGGCCAAACGTTTCTCCCAGGTTTCGCCGCCGTCGGTTGTGTATAACACCACTCCCCTTGAGCTGTTATGATTAACATTGGTCAAGCCGACGGCAATGCCAGTGTCGGGATGAAAGAAATAAACATCGATCAAGCCGGCGGCATATGCACTCATGTCTTTGGCGTGCCAGGTTCGTCCGCGATCCGTGGTTTTGGTGAAAAAAGCCGGGCCGCGCACGCGGCCAACAGCGCAAATAACGGAATCATTCACGACGTGCATGCCGCACAGGCCGCGCGGCTTCGGACCTTGAAAGGTTGATACCGGCGTCCAGGTTTGGCCGCCGTCGCTGGTTTGATATAGCGTCGTCGTGTCCGTCGCGCCAAATTCTCCAGGCCCGACATTTCCGGCCCAGCCGCGCAACGAATCGATGAAACCGATGGAACGGAAATGCGTAATGGCTTGCTCAAATTGTTTCTGCCACGAAAGTCCGCCGTTCGTGGTGCGATGAATCTGGCCGGAGCCGTTGACAATCCAGCCGCGCGTGGGTGTCACAAAGAAAACATCGTTGTAGCGTGAAATTGTCGGTACGTTGGTAAACGTTTGCCAGGTTTGGCTCAGTAGAGTTTGAAATGAAACGAACAACAAAAAACAAACAAACCAGCTTTGGGTTTTGTACACGGCCTTCTCCTGAATCTTTGTGTTAAAGTGATTTGTAGGGCAACGCTGCAATATTCTCCATTCAAGACACAGAGGCAAGCATTTTCTACAGATTCAAGCGAGAGTTTATCCCGGGGCCGGAAAATCGAATTTGATTTTGGCTGGCCATTTTCACATGTTACGATTGCGCGTCCGGCGTTTCGCTTTCCTCGCAATTTTAAACAAAGGCAAAAAATGCTGACCAAAACTTCTCCAATTTGGAATTATATGTCGCCTGCGGCGCTGCGCCGCCTGGCGCTGGCCGTGGCTTTGATTTTTGCGACGTTTGGCCCGCTGCAAACGCTGATGGAGCCGGTGTTGAACGAACTCGTTTGGATGCGTTTGACCTATATCACCTTGTTAAGCGCGGGAATGGCGGCCAGCATCATTTTATTCGGCAAAAAATTTCTGCCCCTGCTCTTGATCATAGCCCTTTTTACAGCGCTGATTGTGGCCTCCGCTTCCATCGAAGGCGCATGGCGCGGCCAGGCGCCGGCAAAAACAGAGTCTGTCACATTGACGCCAGCGCAGTTGAGCAAACAAAGGAATCAGCGTTTCGGCATTACCATGCTGGGCATTTTTTTCATTGCCGCCGGTTACGGCATGTTTATTTATGTTTTTGGAAAGGAGGTCGACAAACGCGCACGACTGGAGGCTGAGATCAGCCTGGCACAGAATATTCAAAAGTCATTGTTGCCCTCCTCGCCGATGCAAACCACATGGTGTGAAGTTGCCGGCCTGAGTGCGCCTGCGACAGAAGTCGGTGGCGACTATTTCGATATCATACCTCTGTCTCAAAACGAGGTGATGGTGGTGATTGGCGATGTTGCCGGGCACGGCATTGGCGCGGGTATTTTGGCGGCCATGACGAAAAGCGCGCTGCGCAGTCAGATCGAACATGAATTTTCCCCGCGCCAGGTTCTCGAAAATTTGAACAAGACGCTTTATCATCTCTCAGAAAAAAACGTGTTTGTGACGTTTGCCTGCCTACTGCTCAATAAAAATGAAGGTTTGATCAAACTGGCAACAGCCGGGCATCCGCCTGTTTTTCACTATGCCGCAGTCGCGCAACACGTGCAAGTCTTGCGTACGCCGGGTTTGGGTTTGGGTTTGCGGTTGGAGACGGCCTTCGAGGAGTTGGAATTCGCGTGGCAGGCCGATGACAGGCTGTTACTCTACACCGACGGTATCATCGAAGCGGCGAATAAAAGCGGCGAGCAATTCGAGGAAGAACGGTTGCGCGCATGCTGGCTGCAACATTTGTCATTGCCCGTGCACGACCTGTGTGAAACCGTGATAAATTCCGTGCGCGAGTTTGGCGGCAGTGAAGCATTGCACGATGATGTTACGGTGGTGAGTATTGCGATGAAAGAAAACGCAGTTTGAACAGGGTATTCTCACAGCGTGGACGCTAGGCGCGCGGCGCAGATCGCCTGCCTCATCTCGCATCAAGATTTCTTCAGCTTTTCCATATCTTCTTTGAGGCGTTGCTTGGCCGTATCCACCTCTTCCTGCGTCAATACTTCCGCCTGCGTCATGCGGTCCAGCCGCTTGAGATGATGACGGCACGCCTGCTCAATGACGGGCGTCGGTACAAAGGTATTGGCGCGCTTGAGCCAATCCAGCACATCCTTGTAACACAGGGCCAGTTTATCCTTGGGGAAATCGACGCGCACGAGATCATGAATATTCGAAGGCACGTGAACACCCTCCTCGCACAGCACAAGCAATCGTTGGGAATCGAGATGTCGCATCAAATAGCCCAGCTCGTGATAGACGTTGGGTTTGGTGAAGCGCTCGCCACTCAAGCTGGCAATGTCCATCGTCAGCAGGATGATTGCCAGAGTTGACTGCTGCAACCGGGCGTAGAGCTGGCGGGTCAAGAAATCACCGGAGGCGGCTTCCATAATATTGACGGAGATCAGCGGTTTCTCCAGGCCGAGTCCGAAATCCTGATCAAGGTATTCGAACATTTGGCGAGCCGAGCGGTTTGGGATATAGCGCTGATCCTTGCTTTTTTCCCAACTGCATGCGATAAACAGCGATTCCGAACTGGGTGTGGGAACAGGGTCGAGGCAGAAACGATCGAATAAGCGCGTCACCACGAAGCGCCAATGATTGAGATCGTGTTCTGTGATTTGCTTGTTGCGGCGCAACAAGCGCGCCACCTTTTTGGAAAAGTCGATTTGTTGTGGAGGCCGGATCTGCATGAGGCTATTGGGTACTCCGGCCTGGTAGTATGTTGCGTCTTCGCAGTCGAGCGTGGTGTCGTGATCCCAGAGATAACGAAAATGATCCTCGATGCCTTCGAATGCATCGCGATTTTCCTGGCTCTCGATTTGCATTAAGGGCGCTACGATGGCAGCCCTTTTGGCCAGGCGGCTTTTTTTGGCATTCAAATAAGCGTCACAGAAAATCGTGTCGTTGATGATTAGCATGCAGAGATCGGGGCTCATCGGCGTAAAGCGCACAATGATTTTGTTCACGGCGCCCGGCGTCCAACCGTACTTATCCACCCAGATCTGTATTTGTTCGAGGCCGTTGGTTTGATTGCGCACGAGGGCTGATTGAAAAAAAAGTGGTCTGATTGACCTGTTCGACCAGATTAAAATCTCGGAGATAGCGGGGTTCATCGATGGAGGAGCGATTGCGTGTGGATTCCGCCTGGATGCGGGAAACGGCGTAAGCAGAGTAGGGATAACAAAACAAAAAACGCATCTTCACAAAGCAGCCTTTATCATTCAAGATTTCGGCATTTTTGAAGATGTCCTCGAGACAATCCGCGACGCTGGATGAAACATACTCGCTCCCGGCATCCAACAGGTTGCTGGCTGCCAATCCCATGAAATCAATGCGGCAGCAATGCGAGAATTTCTTGCCGTCCGCTTCAACCGTCCGCGAAACCTTGACGGCTCTTGCCAGAAGCCCCATCGGGCCGACAATCGTGAGACGCTCACGCAGCGTTTTTAGATATTCTTCGTCGCGACGCGTTTGGAATAATCTCATCTGCCTCCCGGCGGCAACGTTTATTTATAAACTTTGTTTGATCAGATGAGACAGCCAATCCTGAAGAGATCAGAACGTTTTTGTCTTGACCTCTTCAGGGCAAAATCGTGTTGCTTAAAAAGACTCCGGCATGAGAAATCTCCCTCGGAAGTGCTTGCTCAAACCTTCTTCTGGTCCTTGCTGTCCAAGAAGATCTTGATCAAATCGATCGGCAACGGGAAGATGGTTGTGGAGTTGTGCTCGGAAGCGATTTCGGTCAGAGTTTGCAAGTAACGCAATTGCACCGAGATCGGGTCTTGGCTCATCACACGCGCAGCCTCAGCAAGTTTTTCCGAAGCTTGCAGTTCGCCTTCGGCGTGGATGACCTTGGCGCGGCGCTCACGTTCGGCCTCGGCCTGGCGCGCCATGGCGCGTTGCATCTCCGGCGGCAGATCGACATGTTTCACCTCCACCAAGCCGACCTTGATGCCCCACGGATCCGTGTGCGTGTCAATGATGTTCTGCAATTTGTCATTAATTCTTTCCCGCTGGGCGAGCAACTCATCAAGCTCGGCCTGGCCGAGCACGCTGCGCAACGTTGTTTGTGCAATCTGTGAGGTCGCAAACAAGAAATCCTCGACATCCAATACGGCGCGATTGGGATCGATCACGCGAAAATAAAGCACGGCATTGACTTTGATCGAAACGTTATCGCGCGTGATTACATCTTGCGGCGGCACATCCATGGCGATCAGACGGGTGCTGACTTTGACAAACCGTTCGACAAACGGAATAATCAGAACCAACCCCGGACCCCGCGCGCCGACATGCTTACCCAAACGAAAAACCACCAAGCGTTCATATTCGCGCACCACTTGAATCGCCATGGCCAGAATCATGATGCCGAACACGATCAAAAATATCATCCAAATCGGCAAGCCCATCATGTCTCCTCCTTACCTGTTCCAGTTTTTGAGTTAAAACGTTTTGCGGCACCAGACACGGTCAACCTGTCTTTGTGCCTGAAATTGTTTGCGCAACGACTGCCTTACACCTTTTCGACGGTGATCTGCAAACCCTCGACTAAAACGACTTTCACTTTTTCTCCTGCAGCAATCGGCGCGGCGCTTTTTGCCCACCAAATTTCACCGTGAACTCTCACTTTACCGTTGGGCGCGATGGGCGTTAAGGCTTCCCCGATTTCACCGATCATACCTTCCGCGCCTGTCACCGTTGGCCGGCGCTGCGAGCGCACCACCATGCCGATGGCAATAATAAAAAAGAGAGCAGTCGAGAGTGTTGCCGCCAGAATGACTTGCAGCGAGAGTTTCGCCACCGGTTCGAAATCGGTTTGGGGCTCTTTAAAGAGCATAAGAGAGCCGAGAAACATCGCGACGATGCCGCCGATGGTCAGCGCGCCGTAACTCGTCACTTTCACCTCCAGGATGAATAGTAAGACGCCGAACAGGATCAATAGCACGCCGGCCCAATTCACCGGCAACGTTTGCAGCGCATACAACCCGAGAATCAAAAAAATACCGCCCAGCACTCCCGGCAATACTGCGCCCGGATTCGACAATTCGAAAAAAAGGCCGTAGATGCCGAGCAACATAAAAATGTAAGCAATGTTGGGATCCGATATGCGGTCGAGCAGTTTGTGACGCCAGTTCATTTCCTTGATGACGAGGGTTGCGCCGGCGGTTTTCAAGGTATGCTTGCGATTTATCAATTCGACTTCGCGATCGTTGATCAGTACCAGCAGACTGTCGAGGTCGGGCGCGATCAAATCGATGACGTTCAACGCTAGAGCTTCTTTTGCCGTGATGGAAACGCTTTTGCGCACGGCATCTTCCGCCCATTGGGCATTGCGGCCGCGTTTTTCGGCAATGACCTTGACTTGCGCCACGGCATCGTTCGTGACTTTCTCGATCATGGTGTTGCTGGAATCCGTTTTGCCGCCTTCGCCGCCGAGGCCAACAGGATGCGCCGCGCCGATGTTGCTGGTAGGCGCCATCGCGGCGATGTGTGAGGCATAGGTAATGAAAACACCCGCGGAAGCCGCGCGCGCGCCGGTGGGAGAGACATATACCACGACCGGCACTTCACTCGCAAGCATCGCTTTCGTGATCAAGCGAGTGGATTCCATCAAACCGCCGGGCGTATCCAACTCAATAATCAGGCATTCGCGTTTTTCGTTAACCGCGTCGTTGATGGCATCGGTAATGTATTCCGCCGTCAAGGGATTGATCGCGCCGTTGATGCGAATAACGGCAACCGTGGTTGCCGCGGCATTTTTATCGTCGGCTGCAACAGCCGTTTGCAGGGCAGCGAGCAAGCTCGCCAGTATCCATAAAAATCCCAAGACATGTTTGCTCGAACG
>SZPB01000160.1 GCA_030263535.1 Cytophagia bacterium CHB2 | reverse complement strand
CTTCCGGTGAGAGCGGCGCCGTATTGCGCAGCCGATCAAGCTCTTCGTAAGCCTTCTCCTCCGCCTCCTTCGGCATGCCGCATTTTTTGACCTTTTCGCGCAGCCCGGCAATGTCATTGTCAGCGTCGAATTCATCGCCCAATTCTTCCTGAATCGCGCGCATTTGCTCTTGCAACCAATAGTTGCGCTGCGTGCGCTGAATGCGGCCGCGAACTTTATCGTCGAGATCGCGTTCGGCGTCAAGAATGTCTTTTTCATGCTCGAGCAGTTCTGCCAGATAGGTGAGCGCTTCGTAGGCGTTGGGCAATTCCAAAATGTGTTGTTTGATTTTGGTTTCCCGCTGCACATGGGCCGCCACGAAATCCGCCAAATGTTGCGGCCCTTCCAGGCCTTCGAGGCCGAACAAGATTTCTTCCGGCAACGCACGATGCAAACGCACGTAATCGCGAAAGGCGCTGGCAACCCGGCGCATGGCAGCGCGCGTAGCCACATCTTCTTCGCTGGCATCGTCGAGCAGCTCGACGCGCACTTCGAGATGTTCCTCCGCTTGCAGGAAGCGGCTGATGCGCGCTCTTGCCACGCCTTCCGCCAGCACTTTCACCAGGCCGTTTGGCAGGCGCAGCAATTGCAAAATGCGCGCAACCACGCCGATGCGATAAAGATCATCCTTGCCCGGCTCTTCTTGCGTCACATCTTTTTGCGCCGTCACAAAAATCAATTTATTCAGCAACATGGCCTCTTGCACGGCGCGCAAAGACGATTCGCGTCCGACCAGCAACGGAAAAAGCATGTGAGGAAAAAACACAACTTCCTTGAGCGGGAGAACGGGCAAACGATGATAGGCGTCAGCAGGAATGCTGTCGCGGGAGGCTTTATGCATGGTCAACTTTGAATAATCCCAGTAAATTTTCCCTCAAGCCCGTTTTTTCATTTTCTCATACGTGTAAAGCGGCGTCTTGCCCTCGGTGACCGTTTCCTTGGTCACCGTACACGTTTTGACTTCGGGCATGCCAGGAATTTTGTACATGACGTCCAACATTGTTTCTTCCATTACCGAGCGCAGGCCGCGCGCACCGGTGCCGCGTTTCATCGCGCGCTGCACGATGGCACGCAACGCCCCCTCTTCAAATTCAAGTTCGACGCCGTCCATGTGCAGCAAGCGGCGATATTGCTTGGTCAACGCATTCTTGGGTTTGAGCAGAATGTCCATCAACGCCGCCTCGTTCAGTTCGCTGAGCGCGGTGATTACGGGCAGACGGCCGATCAACTCCGGAATCAAGCCGAACTTCAACAAATCTTCCGGCTCGACTTTCGCAAAGATCTCGCCGATCGAGCGCTCGACCTGGCTTTTGGGATCCGAGCCGAAACCGATTTCTTTCTTGCCAATGCGGCGCGAAATGATCTTTTCAAGACTCTCGAACGCGCCACCGCAAATAAAAAGAATGTTGCGCGTGTTGATGTTGATGAGATTCTGTTCAGGATGCTTGCGCCCGCCCTTGGGCGGCACCGCCGCCACCGTGCCTTCCAACAGCTTCAACAAGCCCTGCTGCACACCCTCGCCGGACACATCGCGGGTGATGCTGGGATTGCCGTCTTTGCGCGAGATTTTGTCGATCTCATCGATGTAGACAATCCCCTTTTCCGCACGTTCGAGATCATAGTCCGCGGCTTGCAACAGCCGGACGAGGATGTTTTCGACATCCTCGCCGACATAACCCGCTTCAGTCAACGTGGTGGCGTCCGCGATGGTAAACGGCACTTGCAAAAACCGCGCGAGCGTCTGCGCCAGCAACGTTTTGCCGGTGCCGGTGGGGCCCACCAGCAAAATATTACTCTTTTCGAGTTCAACATCTTCGATGCTGGAGGGCGTTTCGATGCGTTTGTAGTGATTGTAAACCGCCACTGCCAGCGACATCTTGGCGCGATCTTGCCCGATGACATAGTCGTCCAATTCGCGCTTGATCTCTTCCGGCGTGGGAATACGGCCATAAAACGGCACAGAGCGGCGCTGCATGTCATCGCGAATGATTTCGCTGGCATTGCGCACGCATTCGTTACAGATGTAAACATCCGGTCCGGTGACGATACAATCGACCTGATTGGAGTTCTTGCCGCAGAACGAGCAAATGAACAAACGGTCGCGTTTACTGAAGTCTGCCATGAGAGTCGCCTATTTCTTCTTAACGATGCCCTTGCGCGTCATGATCTCGTCGATGAGGCCATATTTCGCGGCCTCTTCCGCCGACATGAAAAAATCGCGGTCTGAATCTTTTTCAATACGCGAGAGTTCCTGGCCGGTGTGATCGGCAAGAATCTGATTGATGCGCTCGCGAATCTTCAAGATTTCCTTCGCTTGAATTTCGATATCCGCCGCCTGTCCCTGAAAACCGCCCCAGGGCTGATGAATCATAATGCGCGCATGCGGCAGCGCAAAGCGTTTGCCTTTCGCGCCGGCTGCCAACAAAACCGCGCCCATGCTGGCTGCCAGGCCCATGCAAATGGTGTTCACCGCCGGTTTGATGTATTGCATCGTGTCATAAATCGCCAACCCGGCTGACACGCTGCCGCCCGGGCTGTTGAGATAGATGAAGATATCTTTATCCGGATCTTCCGCTTCCAAAAAGAGTAATTGCGCAATCGTCAAACTCGCAACCGCATCATCTACCGCGGTGCCGAGAAAAACGATACGTTCTTTGAGCAGGCGTGAAAAAATATCAAAGGCGCGTTCGCCGCGGCCGGTTTGTTCGACAACAATTGGTACGAGTCCCATAGCTTGTCCTTTCGTGAAATGATGGTTGGCCGTCAAACAGCCAAATCCTTGGGTGATGCTGTTATGCGGTTATGATTTTCGACTTATTCCGATCTTTGTATGGCACCTTGCGCGGCTCGATGCGCATTTTGGTTTCCAGGAATGCCAGAACTTTTTCATTCTCCAGCCGGTCGCGCAAATCTTCGCGTTTCTTTTCATCGTTCATGGTCTGATTGAGGAGGCGTTGCGGCTCTTCGTTGCGCGCAGACGCGAGGGCGGTGAGATAATTGCGCATCTCCTCTTCACTAACGATCAGGTGTTCGATTTCCGCGATATGTTCGCGGATATACCGCCATTTCAAGAAGCGAATCGTGCGCTTGTGCGCCTCTTCGCGCAAATCCTCGTCCTTGATGCCTTTCACGTCCTTGAAGGTTGATTTGAGATTCTCAAAATAGGCGTTAGTGTAAGCCTCCAGCATGCTCTCCGGCAGCTCGAGCGGGTTGTTCTTGAGAATTTCTTCGACCAGGGCATCATGCAAATCATCGCGGCTGCGTTGCTCGGCTTGCGCGCGGATGTCGTTCGCGATCGCCTGCCGCAATTCGTCCAGCGTTTCGAAATTTCCGACGGTGCGCGCCAATTCATCGTCCAGTTCGGGAAGTTTGACTTCCGAAACTTCCTTGACGTCGACGCGATAGAAATGCTCATGCGGTTTGCCTTCGGCATCTTCGCTTACGCTTTTGACGCGGCGCGATTCTTCGGGTTTGACGCCAACAAGCTGCGGCGTGAAATCATCCGTGGACTCGCCTGCCGGCGCCACGCGGAAACGCTGGTCTTTGTGATGGCGGCCGATTAACGGCACGCCGAGAGCGTCAACCACCTGCACGTCCGCCGTCACGATATGCCCGGGTTGCGCGCCGGTTTCAACGCTTTCCAACCAACTGTTCTGTTCGCGTAAGCGTTCCAAGGCCTCGGAAATATCGTCATCGGTAATGTCATAAACGACTTTGTCGAGCAGGAAGCCGCTGTAATTTTTTAGCTCGACTTCCGGCTGAACTTCAACGGTGGCGCGCAGTTTGAGACCGGCCTGCTCATCAAATTTGATTTCGTCGACTTGTGCGGGGCCGACGGTATTGAGCCGATGCTGCTTGCTGACCTCCGTCAGCAGATCGGGAATGATATCCTCGATGGCCTTGCGCTTCGCCTCGTCGCCAAACAAGCGTTGCACCATGCCCATCGGCACTTTGCCGCGGCGGAAGCCGTCGAGGCGTGCCTGTTTTTGAAAGGTACGCAGATTTTTTTGTACGTGTGGATCGAATTCACTCGAGGTGAGATTGATTTCAATGTGGCGCTTCCACTTCTCGCCGGTCGATATTTGTACGTCCAAAGCCAACTCCTCACATCAATGTGTCCGCAGTTAAAAATACCCCGCAATCACCTTGATTTTGGGGTTTGAAAGTGCCAGAGAAGGGAGTCGAACCCATACGCCTTTCGGCACCAGATCCTAAATCTGGCGTGTCTGCCATTTTCACCACTCTGGCATTTTTCTAACGCGGCAAAAATATAGCTAATCAGCAAGCGAAATGCAAAACAAAAATCCCCTCGACTGCGAGGGCGACCCGCCGGCGAGGGGATTATCTATATTTTCTTCTTCTGACGCAGAGCATTTTATCTGCTCACAGCCCGCCCGCTACTGGCGCGGCATGGTCTGAAGAAGCGCTTCATAAGGAGGGAGGAGTTTACTTTTCCAAGAGCGCAAACTTGGCGAGATAGTGAAAATCGCCGTAACGCAGGGTGATCGGCGCTTGCGGATCGAACCAGGCCGGCAGCAAAATGACGCCTTGATGAATTTCGCCGTCGGCAATTTTGCCGCCGAATGCACCATTTTCTTCCAACGCCATCACGTCCGCACTGTTCTTGCCCGTTTCCGGTTTCCAGATGCGGCCTTTCTGCTCAAAGCGCAACTGCGCGGGGTCAAAGCTCACGATGCGATTCGGCAAGGTCGAGATGGAAAACACCAGCGGCGTCACGCGTTGCCCGACAATCGCGCGCACGGATAGCGCCAATTCGGCCTTGTAGGCAACCAGCATTGAGAGTTGAATGCGGTTACTGTCGTTATCCCGCACAAAAAAAGAGGTAATCTTATCGGCATTAAGTTTGGCGGCGGAAGTACGCTCCGTGCGCAGCTCTTTTTCTTTCTTGGTCTCGGCGTTCGCTTTGCCGGAGGTTTTGCTTTCGGCTTTCTTGACTTCGTTCACGGCAATCGCAGCGGCGGAAGTCTCATCTTGTTGCTGTTGGCCGTAAGCCGGCGAAAAGACATACAGGTGAACGAGTGCGGCGCCAATGAGCGCGAGACGAACTAGCTTGATGTTGCTCATAGTGACCTCCATGAAAATGACGGTTGAAACGGCCCTGTTCACGTCAAGGGGATTTACATCCCTTCGCTTGAGCAACCGACATGCCAATCACAAAAGGCAAAATGCGGTGGAAATTTGTCAATAGTAATCATGCAATTAAAGTCCTTGTCAGTTCGCGCTAACATGTACTTTATTGCACAATATCATGTGCCAAACCGGACAACGTCTCAGCACGAAACGCCATCATGATGCAACTGCCAGAGATATTCATGTGTTTTGAAGAAGATGTTCTATTGTGATCCTGCTAAATTAATTTGAAAGAGAAAAACCTGTTGCGCCGCAGAAAAAATCTGTGAATATTAGCGTCGCGTTACATTTCAGGCATGCTCAGCGCGCGCGAACTTCGCTGGCGATAAACTAAACCTCCTGCCAAATTTTGTGTAGGCCGTTCAGCGCCTATGATTTCCTCCCGCACGTTTTTTGAGTTGGGTGCCGCGCCCGCTTTTTAGTTTGAATGATAATCCAATCATCCTTTTACCTGACCAACCACAAGGGATTTTTATGAGCAAAGGTTACGCGCCTCGCCTGCTGGTTGCTTCGTTTCTCGGAATCGTTGCTTTGAGTGTTCTTGCAGCCGGCATGAAACCCGGCACCGGCACACAAAAATCGCAGCACTTGTCGCACAGTCAAGCAAACTTGAAATTTGTTCCGGGCCGCGTGATCGTCAAATTCAAGCCGGCCATTAAGAATGCGGCAAACAGCCCGGAGATGCACGCTCTGCGCAGCACGCACAACGTTCTCTCCGCCCTGCCCGCGTTCCCGCATTTCAAAAACAAACAAATTGCCGAAAAATCCGGCATCGGACTCTCTCGCATTTTCGTGCTGACCGTGCCGGAAGATGCCAATATCCCGCGTTTGGTCGCGCAACTGAAACGTGATCCAGCATTGGAATATGCCACGCCCTACTACTTGATTCCGGTGCATAGCACGCCGAACGATACGCGCTACGGCGAACAGCAACATTTACCGCAAATCAAAGCGCCGGAGGCATGGGATCTTGCGCAGGGCGACTCTGCTGTAGTCGTGGCCATCATTGACACGGGTACGGATTGGAATCATCCCGATCTTGCCGCCAATATTTGGCGCAATCCCGGTGAAATCATTGACGGCTTTGACAACGACGGCAACGGCTTCGTTGATGATATTCGCGGCTGGGATTTTGTCGATAATACAGAATTCGTCTTCCCCGGAGAAGATGGCAGCGATCCTGACAACGACCCGATGGACTTCAACGGCCACGGCACACACACTGCCGGCCTTGCCGGCGCGAGTACGGACAATAACGCCGGCGTCGCTGCCGTTTCATGGAATATCAAAATCATGCCGATCCGCGCGGGTTGGCATTCCACGCTCGGATTAGGATTTGTCGATTTAGTTGCGGTGGCGCAGGGCTTTATTTATGCCGCGGATAATGGCGCTGACATTGCCAATCTCAGCGCCGGCAGCGACGAAATGATTGCGGACGCGGCGCGATATGCCTTTGAAAGCGGCGTGTTGGTGACGGTCTCTGCTGGAAACGGCAATAATGAATTGGGCGATCCTTTAGCGATCTCGCCGTTTGCACTGTCCGTCGCGGCATTGGATGAGCGCGATTTCAAAGCTTCCTACTCTACTTATGGCGATTGGGTGAAAGTGGCGGCGCCAGGCGGTGATCAACCTGCCGGCCGGCCCGGCATTTTGAGTACGGTTTTCGATGATGACTATGATTCGTATTCCGGCACTTCCATGGCCGCGCCGTTGGCCGCAGGTGTTGCAGCGTTGCTCAAATCGGCTCATCCGGATTGGTCCGGTTTGGATATTCTCTATCAAATCGTTGGCACAGCTGACAACATTGACGGCATGAATCCGGATTATCGCGGTAAACTCGGCGGCGGCCGGATCAATGCCTTTCGCGCGTTGACGGAAACGGTCAGCCCGAAACCCAATATCGTGATGATCGGTTTCACCTTCACGGAAGCACCGGGCGGCAATGGCAATGGCTTTCTGGATGCCGGAGAATCGGCCAACCTCGTCGTCACGCTGCAAAATCGCTTTGCAGATGCGCAAAACGTCGCGCTCACGCTGCACACAGACGATTGGGCGGTGCAGGTCACGAACGGCCTGGCGAGTTTTGGCGATTTCCCCGGACTCAGCGATCTCGACCGCAGCATCGCCAGCAACGCCGCAACGCCATTTACGATTGCCGTTTCGCCGCAAGCCCTGCCCCACCGCGTCAAATTCACCGTGAATCTCACCGCCGCAGGCAGCTATCAAACGAGCTATGATTTTTATCTTGCCCTCAGCCCTTCGGTGTTGTTGGTGGACGACGATGACGGCGCGCGTGCAGAGGCTTATTTTGAAACCGTGTTGGATAGCTTGGGCATTTCCGCTAATATTCAAAATCGCCTGACCGGCGGGCCTCTCACATTTGAAACGATGCTGCGATATCCTACCTTAATCTGGCAATGCGAAGCCTCTTTTTTTGAAACCCTGGATTCTACCGACCGCGCGGAATTGACGCTTTATCTTGAAACTGGCGGCAATCTTTTTATCACCGGACAGGATATTGGTTGGGATCTGTGCGATCCGAACGGCTTTCAGTTATCTGCGTCGAATGCGGCTTCGCTGGCTTTTTATGAACACTATTTGCATGCACGCTATTACAACGACAACTCGGAGTTCGCCTCCATTTCAGGCGTGGACGGCGATCCCATCAGCGACGGCCTGAGTTTTGACATTTACGAGCCGGGGTTGCCGCCGGAAGCGCAATATCCCAGCGAAATCGGAGTGTTTGACCCGGCGGTTAGCATTTTCAACTATCCCAATCATCTCTCCGGCGCGCTGCGATATGAAGGCCTGTATCGTCTCGTCTATTTTGCCTTTGGCGGTTACGAGGCGATCGTGCAAAAACCTGCGCGTGATCTCGTCATGCGGCGCGTGATGAATTGGCTGAACGGTTTCAGCCTGTCGCACACGCCGTTGCAAGACACAGAAAACTTGACCAGCAGCCGCGCGGTCACCGCGCAAATCATCTCGGAACTTAGCCCGCTGGCTGAGGTCAGCCTTTATTGGGATACTGATGGCGCACTGCCGTTCAATCAGGTGACAATGACACACTTGGGCAATGGCAACTACAGCGCCAGCATACCGGCCCAGGACAATGAAACTGTCGAGTATTTCATTTTCGCGCGTACGGAAAAAGGTTTTGCCGCGCCGATTGATAAACATACCTACGATTCCAGGCCCGACCGCAAAGCGCCGGTGTTTCAGCAACTCACCCAACTTCCCAATTCAATCAGCAACTATGGCCCTTTCACCGTCACCGTCGAGGCAAATGACAACCTTGGCGTTGATACGAGCCGGATATGGCTGCACTATCGCAGCCGGGCGCAAGCCGACAGCGTGCAGATGAAGCCGGCAGACGGCGCCAATCGCTTTGTTGCCGGCTTTAGCTCGAGATTCAGCGTGGGCGATACGATACATTATTTCGTCAGCGCTTATGACATTGCCGCTGCGCGCAATCGCGGGATTAGCGCCGAACCGAGTTTTGTAACCGGAGCAGAAGATTTTGAAAACGGTTTGCTGGCCTGGGAGATTGATTCCAGCGGCTGGGGCCTGGCGAGCAATCGGCGCGTTTCCGGCAAGTATTCCGTGAACAGCAATCCGCAACGCCTCTATTCGCCGAATACCAACACCTCGCTGACGCTGATGCAACCGCTTGATCTTTCACACATGAGCGGCGCGGAAATCAGTTTTATGGAACAGCATTATTTTTCTGTGAATCAGGAGGATTTTGCCGTGTTGGAAGTCAGCGCGGACAGCGGCGCAACGTGGACGGCCGTGAGTGAACAATTTCGCAGCGCGCAAACGCAATGGCGCGAGCGCAAATACTCGCTCTCCGCGTACGCGGGCGCGGGATTCACGGATGTACGCGTGCGTTTCCGCATTCAAACCGATTCTATCGCCACCCAGCCTTTGCCCGGCTGGTTCGTTGATGATATCAAAATCAGTGAACCAACCGTGGCGGTGCGCGAACGCAAGCAAAGCGACGCAACTCCCGCGGCGTTCGTGTTGCAGCAAAGCTATCCCAATCCGTTTGCCATTAATACCGGCGGACTTTCCGCAAGTACGACTACGGCGATCCGCTTCGAGCTGCCTGCCAGCGCTCAGGTTGTGCTCGAAGTTTATGATTTACTGGGCCGGCGCATCGTCGCGTTGCTTGATGAAAGAAAAGTTGCCGGTGCGCATGCCGTCGCATGGGATGGGCATGATTACGCCGGGCGGCGCGTGGCCTCTGGAGTTTATTTTTATCGTTTGCACGCAACCTCAACAGACGGGCAAAAATTCCAGGCGGTGCAAAAGCTGGTGGTGTGGTAATAATTTTTCGTTGCTGTGGAGATTTCTTAAGAATATTCGGAGAGTATCGCATCTCTATGATTGCGCCGCACGCCGTCGCTGCGGCCTCAATCAATTCAATCGTGTCCGCCCACCGCCCGGGCAATCTGTAATGAACCATTCTGGCGGCGATTCGGCTTGTACACGCTTCACGACGAATTGCCCGGGCGGTTTGCATTTCCGGGCAGGCACAAAATGGATGAGATGTTGATCATTGATCAGGAGGAATCCCATGGCACGAAAAGAGGCGACGCTTTCCAACGTCGAAGCCGCACAAAACTCTGCCGTCATCAATCCTTATGCGTTGGCAGAACTGATTGCCGGACGCAAAATTCCGTGGAAGGAAATTCCGGATACGCCGCGTGTGCTGGAGGATATTCTGCAAACGCCGTATGAGGAGTTGTTTGATCCCAAATACGAAGGCCCGCTGTACATCGGTTTGCGTTTGAATGAGCAACTGCAAATCGAGCCGGTGCGCTCGCCGCTGCTGGATATCGAAGTGAGAGTCGACTTCAACGATCTCGAATCTCCGCCGGACCTGGATGTTCTCAATCTCAAAACACTGGCGGATCTCGGCCCGCGCTTCAACACCGAGGATATCGGCAGCATTCCCGTGAAGCGCGCTGAAATTGCCGGGCAACGTTACGTGAAGCTTCTCCTGCGCCTGCCCGAGCGGGAACGCTGGCAGCGTTTGGCGCGCATCTTTAACAAAGGCCTGGTTGAAACCATCGCGTTCGATCCCAAAACTCTTGGGCAATCCAAAGACTGGACGCCGCCGAACGGCGCCTGGAGCGACCCCGGACGCTTTTTCAATGAAGCCGCCGAGTTTTTCGATCCCATTCAAGGCGCAGTCGCCAATTGTTATTACATTGCCGCGCTCTCCGCGGTGGCGTGGGCCATGCCTTATCGCATCACGCATCTCACCCGCGCGATTGGCCAGACCCAGCAGCAATTCACCAACATGATTCGCTTCTACAAGCCGGACAGCAACGGCCAGTTGGACAAAGAGATCGAAGTGACCGACTCGGTGCCGTTGAGTACGTCTTCGGGCGGTTTTATTTATTGCCGTTCAAGTGAAACGGGTGAAATTTGGCCGGCGGTTTATGAAAAAGCTTATGCCAAGTTGAAAACCGGCATCAGCGGCGATCATCCCGACATCACAGCCACCGGCTGGGGCGATTGCGTATGGGCGACGGCTCAGCTCACCGGCGGCAAACGATTCTACTACGGCACGCCGAGCTACTCCGCCGACGAGCTGTGGAATCTCGTGCGCGCCAACTCGCTCAGCTATCGCACCTTCAATCCCATGACGGCGTGGACATATTCCAGCGGCGAGGCTTCGGAAAAGAAAGTCGTCTACAGCGACGCGAACATTGTGGCCTCGCATTGCTATACGGTTTTGGGCTGGGCTTATCGCAATGATCGCAAGTACATCATTCTGCGCAATCCCTGGGGAAATACCGAAGCAACCGTGCAAACGTTGAACAGCTCGGTTTGGCTGTACGACATCAGTTGGTGGCGGCCGATCAACCTGACGGATATCGACGGTACGTTTGCCATCGAAGCCTCGGCGTTCAAAGCCTATTTTGCCGGTTTGGGCGTGGCCAAGTAAGCCTTTGTGTTTATAATAAAAAGCCCCAGCAAGTATTTGCCGGGGCTTTTGTGTTTCAGGCTCTTTAGAGTTGATTCGATGCACAGACAAAGACCATTTCCAATACATCTAAAACGACTCCCCCACGATCAACTTTTCCAACTCATTCGTCTTCTGCTTGTAGGTTTTGCTCGGGGGCACCACGACGGCGAGTATCACCGATTGTTCGAACGCTTTGAAAAAGCGAAACACGATCTTGCGGTGATTGTCGCCTTCAATCATCACTTCGCGCAAGCGTGAAATACCGCCCATCACCGACGCCATGCGGCTGACGTCTTGAAACATAATCGCCAGCTCGGCAATCCGGTCACGATCGACCTGCTGGCCGGTCGGACTGAGCGCCTGCGCAATCGGCAGCCCCTCCTCACTGAACAAATGCGCTGCTTCGTAATTCCCCAACACCACAATGCTCTGCATTTTTTGTTCGATGGAAAATTGCGGCGATTTGATGGCAGCCGCGCCGGGCGCTGCTGAAACGCCGTCGCGATCGTTCGTCTTCGCAACTTGCACTGTATCGTTATCAAAATTCATGGCAGACTCTTTTCTGGTTTTGCTTTGATATCCGCAAGCGCTCGTCTTGGCAGCGCTGTGTTTCATTTACTCTGACAAAGCTGCAATTCATTTCAAAAATTATCTTTGACTCGCAGGCCGGTTCAGATGACTTTTTGTGTATGAGTTACCACGCCCTGAATGGCCAGCTTGAGCGTCTCCAGCACGCCATGCCCTTTTGAGGCCACCGCCTCAATCGCCTGCACTTTGTGAAAGTTGAGTTTGGCGTTCAACTCCGCGGTGGGCAAAGCGCGCGGCAAATCGCGCTTGTTGTATTGCAAGACCCAGGGGAATTCTTCCAGTGTCAAACCGTCTTCAATTAGGTTTTGTTCGAGATCCATCAGCGAATCGAGATTCTCCGTCATGCGATCGGGCTGGGAGTCCGCGACAAACACGATGCCATCGACGCCGCGCAAAATAATTTTACGGCTGTAGGCGTAATACACCTGGCCGGGAATGGTATAGAGATTGAATTTGGGTTTCATGCCCTTGATGCGGCCCACTTCAAGCTGCAAAAAATCGAAATAGAGGGTGCGTTCTTCCCGCGTTTTCAGCGTGATCAGCTCGCCGCGCAACGAAGGGTCGATTTTGTGATAGATGTATTCAAGGTTGGTGGTTTTGCCGCTCAGCCCCGGCCCGTAGTACACGATTTTGAGATTGATCTCTTGAAACGCCCAATTGACGAACATAACATTCCTATCATTTGCCGCGGCTTTGCGCATTAGAGATTGAAAGATTTGTCCAATTCTTTGCCCAGCAACAGGCCGAATTCAACGTCGAGAACTTCGGAAGTTTTGGTTTCCGCTTCTTGCGCGTTGGCCAGCACTTGTTTCAAGTTTTCCACGGCCTTGTTGGCAAAAATGCGCACCAGGCCAAGCGCAACCGTCTTTTCAAAAATAATGGTCAGCAGAAAATTGAAGCCAACGTTGCAGAGGTAAATGTTGCGGCGCTCGCCCTCTTGAAAGACGAATTTGAAGCCGTCTTTTTCGCCGATGACATTGGCCATTTCGCGCATCGCGGAGAAATTGCCTGCGGTCAGCGCGGCAAAGCCGCCGAGATCGATCGCCGTGTTTTTACCGTGATGCGTGATGGGGTTGCCGTTCAAATCGCAAAACAGCGCGGAATCGGAGCGCGTGCTCACCACCAGCTCGCGCAAAACCTCGCTGACTTTGTTGAAGGTTGCCGTCGATAACATGAACGGCGTTGAGGTACGTTCGGCTAATTGCATGCTCCTGTCCTTTGGTTGATCCTTTAACATCCTTGCTTGATCTTACATTTCACACGGGCTGTCGGTTGCCGTCATCTGCCTTCCGCCAGGCGGTCAGCCAGGAAGCCCGGCAAACCCGCTTCACGGATTTTTTTCTGCGTTTTGACGACATTGTACATTGCCCGCATCAGCGTGTATTCCTGTTTTGCCGTGTCGAGAATGCCAAACGCCGCTGCGGGATTGGAATCGCGCGGCTGCCCCACGCTGCCGATATTGATGAGATAACGATGATTGTTCTCGAACGAAATGGGATAACTTTGGTGCAACTGCATCGCGCCATGCTCGTTGCGCCCCACCACCAGCGGCGAATGCGAGTGGCCCACAAAACACGCTTGTTGATGAAAGGCTTGAAAACTTTGCTCCGCGCCTTCCCAGGATGTAATATAGTTCCACTCGTGCGGTTCATGCGGCGAAGCATGCACGAACAAATGATTATCCAACTCGTAGGTATAAGGCAGTTGGCGCAAGAAGCGCTTCGAGTCCGGGTTCAAATGTTCGCTGGTCCATTCGATGGCTTCGCGCGCGACATAGTTGAAGAAACTCAAATCCGTGTCGCCCAAGCTGGCTTCATCGTGGTTGCCCATCAAACAAACAGTAGTGTGCGCCTGCACAAGCTTGACACATTCGTCCGGGTCGGGGCCGTAACCCACTACATCACCGAGGCAGAGAATCGCATCGACCTGTAGGTTATTAAGCTCGGCCAGCACAGTCTCCAGCGCT
>SZPB01000159.1 GCA_030263535.1 Cytophagia bacterium CHB2 | reverse complement strand
GACGAAAGCGCTCAAATCTGTTGAGGGTCTCGAGCCGTTCATGCAAATCGATGTGCCCATTGTCGGCACGGATAATTTCGATTTCATGATGGAAGGCGTGGGCAATCTCGTCGCCAATCAAGAGTCCGCCAATTACGGCCCGAATTATCACGCCGGCTCCGATACTTTCGATAAAGTTGATTTAAAACAATTACGTTTGAACGCCGCAATTGCTGCGGCTGTCACCTACGGTTTCGCTACGATGGAAGTGAATTGGAAACGCCAAACCCGTGCGGAAATCGAAGCGTTGATGAATGCCACGGATCTCGTCGCGCAAATGAAATCATTCAATGTTTGGGATGATTGGGCAAATGGCAAGCGCGGAAGGCAGAAGTGAGGGGAAATGGAGTAGTAAAGGGGAAGATGAGGTTTGCTAGGTTATAAAAGGAGTATTGTTGAAATGTTCAGCCACGGCTTGGCCGGGGCTTTCGCTGCTGCGCAACGTTATTGTCATTTCGCATCTTGCCGAGCAGCAAGGTCAAATCTCATCTCGCAGGTTTAAATGATTCGACGTTGTGCTTGTTGCTGAATCTCTGTGGTGTCCTGAAATCGTAGTTAACCTCACACCAAAATGAGGCGCTGAATCATGAAAATTATCACCGTATCGGTTTGCATCGCCGGAACGTTGCTTGCTTTCAACTCCCCTTCCGAATACGAAAAATACTGGCCGCAATGGCGCGGCCCCGCCGCCAACGGCGTGGCGCGGCACGCCAATCCGCCGCTGGAATGGAGTGAAACCAAAAACATTCGCTGGAAAATCGCGATTCCCGGCAAGGGGCTTTCCTCGCCCATCGTCTGGGGCGATCATCTTTTCATCACCTCTGCAATCCCAACCGAACAAGAAGCTGCACCGGCCGCGCCGGAAGGCGAAGGAGGCAGGCGCCGCGGTATCGCCCCCACAAGCAAAAACAAATTCGTGTTGATGGCGATCAACCGCCGCGACGGCAAAACCATTTGGCAGCGCACCGCAACCGAGCAAGTGCCGCACGAGGGCACGCATCTCGACGGCAGTTGGGCTTCGAATTCACCCATCACCGACGGCGAGCATCTCATCGCCTTCTTCGGCTCGCGCGGGCTGTTTTGTTATGACATGCAGGGCAAACTCATCTGGCAAAAAGATTTCGGCGACATGGCCACGCGCAACAGTTTTGGCGAAGGCAGCTCGCCGGCCCTGCACGGCAACACACTGGTAGTGAATTGGGATCACGAACAGCAATCGTTCATCGTCGCGCTCGACAAGCGCACGGGTAAGGAATTGTGGCGCGTCGATCGCGACGAACCCAGTTCGTGGTCAACGCCGCTGGTGGTGACGCACGAGGGCAAGCCGCAAGTCATCGTCAATGCTACAAACCGTGTGCGCAGCTATGATCTGGCCAACGGCAAATTGCTGTGGGAATGCAGCGGCATGACGCTGAACGTGATTCCCTCGCCGGTGGTGGATGACGGCATTGTTTATGTCACCAGCGGCTTTCGCGGCAGCGCGCTGTTGGCGATCAAACTCGCCGGCGCCAGCGGCGATCTCAACAACACGGCTTCCGTCGTGTGGAAATATGAACAAGACACGCCCTATGTGCCTTCGCCGTTGCTTTACGACAACAAGCTTTATGTTTTGAAAGTCAATAGCGGCATCCTCACCTGTTTCAACGCCAAAACCGGCGAACCGTTTTACAGCCGCCAGCGACTCGAAGAGGTTTCAAACATTTATGCCTCGCCGGTGGGCGCTGCGGGCCGCGTTTATCTCACCAGCAGAGACGGTATGACATTGGTGATCAAAAACGCCGAAAGTTTCGAAGTCCTTGCCAGCAACAAACTCGAAGACGACGTCGATGCTTCGCTGGCCATCGTTGACAGTGAAATCTTTCTCCGCGGACGGAAGTTTTTGTATTGCATTGCGGAGAAATAACGCTTGGGAATGACCGGCTATTCAGGCCGGTCATTACTTTTAGCTTGCTCGCAGAGTGCCAGTTGATTAGATTGGTGGCATGAAAAAATGGGAGGAAGTATGGACCACCTGCATTGGTTAGGCAAAGCCAATGAGAATCTAGCGGCAGCACAGCTTTGTTTTGATCACAGCCATTTGAATGCCTGCGCCAATCGGTTGTATTATGCCATGTTTCATGCAGATGCGACTCAATCATAAACAAGAAGAGCTGATCGCTCAACTGGCTGAGGATATCGAAAAGAGATTCCCCGAGGTTAAATTTGTCGAAGCCGTTCCCAGCCCGGAAGGTGAAAACGCCTTACTTCTCCGTTTCACCGAACCTGAAGACGATGATCGTTTCATGGATATTCTTGAATATGCCGGCGAACGAACAACGGACCTCCTGTTAGACTATGGCTATCACCTGGTTGTGGCGCCAGTCGTCAAGAATGGCGCACACGCGGCCCGGCTTTGAGCGCAAGCTTTTCGATGCTGCTGCCAGTTGCCGCCATCCTTCATACCGTGGAGATAAAGCCCGCATGCGCGAGGTGACGCCGCTCGAGTCCCCGTTTTCGCTCTCGCAAATTTGTGCGTGCAGCATCCACCCTCAGCTTTCAAGATGCCACTCTCGCCCATTTCTCAACTATTCATCAATACCACAATGAAAGGGTGTTGCCATGTTTCGACACGGCGCCTGTCTTTTTGTGAGTTTATTGCTGGCGTTACCGATCACTTTCCCCGCGCGAACACAGGAGAAAATCCGCATGCACAAGCTTCGTTTCGCCGTTTCATTCACGCAAGAAAAAAACAAAACCCCGCTCGATGGCCGGCTGTTGCTGATGTTTTCCACCAACGAAGAAAAAGAGCCACGCTTTCAAATCAGCGACGATCAAACGACTCAGCAAATTTTCGGCATCGACGTTGAAAGCCTCGCGCCCGGCCAAACCGCGTTTTTTGACGCCTCGGTTTTTGGTTATCCCGTAAAAAGCCTTGCCGAGATCAAGCCGGGCGAATATTTCGTGCAGGCGTTGTTGCACAAATATGAAACATTTCATCTCGCCAACGGGCATACCGTGAAGCTGCCGATGGACAGGGGAGAAGGCCAGCAATGGAATCGCGCGCCGGGCAATCTTTACAGCATGCCGCAAAAGATGATGATTGATCCCGCGAAGAATATCGTTATCAAAATAAATCTCGATCAGGAAATTCCTCCCATCGTACCGCCACAAGACACGAAGTACATCAAGCACGTCAAGATGCAGAGCGAGCGCCTCACCAAGTTTTGGGGCCGCCCGATGGAGCTGGGCGCGTGCGTGTTGTTGCCGGAAGGTTTCGACGAGCATCCCAACGCGCGTTACCCGTTGATGATTTTTCACGGCCATTTTCCCAGCACTTTTGGCGGCTTTCGTGAAGAACCGCCGGACCCCGATCTCGCGCCGGAATACAGCGCGCGCTTTCGTCTTGAGGGTTACAACAAAATCGTGCAGGAACACGCGCATCAATTTTATAAAGATTGGATCGGCCCGGATTTTCCGCGCGTGATCATCATCGAGATTCAACACGCCAATCCGTATTACGATGATTCCTATGCCGTCAACTCCGCCAATCTCGGACCCTATGGCGATGCCATCACTTATGAGTTGATTCCCTTCGTCGAGAAAAAATTTCGCGGACTCGGAACCGGGTGGTCGCGATTTCTGTACGGCGGCTCGACCGGCGGCTGGGAAGCGCTCGCGGCGCAGGTTTTTTATCCCGACGAATACAACGGCTGCTATGCGGCATGTCCCGACCCGATTGATTTTCGCGCGTATACGCTGGTCAATATTTATGAGCATAAGAACGCTTATTACGATGCAGGCCCGTTCAAAAAAGTGGCGCGGCCGGGCCGGCGCAACTACCTCGGCGAAGTCAGCAGCACAATTGAACAGGCGAATCACCTGGAACTCGTGTTGGGCACGAACAGCCGTTCGGGACAGCAATGGGATATTTGGGAAGCGGTTTATTCACCGGCAGGCGAGAATGGCTATCCCAAACGCATTTGGGATAAAATGACGGGAGAGATCGATCACAAAGTCGCGGAATATTGGCGCGAGAATTACGATCTTGGCCACATTCTCAAACGCGATTGGACCACGCTCGGCCCCAAGTTGCAGGGCAAGATTCACATTTATTGCGGCGACATGGACAATTTTTATCTCAACAATGCCGTTTATCTCGTCGAAGAGATTTTGAAGAATTTGACCAACCCGACATACGACGGTGAAGTCGATTATGGCGATCGCGCCGAGCATTGCTGGAACGGCGATCACACGCGGCCAAATGCGATCTCGCGTCTGCGTTATCATCAAATGTTCGCGCCGCGCGCCGTCGAGCGCATTCTCAAAACCGCGCCGCCGGGAGCGGATTTGAAGAGTTGGCGATACTAAAAAATCGCCCATAAAAATGGCATCCCACTTGAGATTGATACTGGCTTATAGAAAAATCACTTCTCGTCGGCATATTGGCAGGGAAGGATAAGCCGCGTTTATATGATCTTTGCGCATGCGGTCATATCTTAAAAGCCTGCATCCTCATCACGGCCTCATTGCCTATTGGAGTGTTAAAAATTTTCAACTCTATGGTATCTACCAGTCCTGAATGTTCCTTCGTTTAATTCTTTTTCTGTGGGATTTCATTTTTGTAGACTAATCTGTCTGCATGAACATCTAAAGGGAGTTTTTGATGAAACAAGGTATGCGATTTCACTTTGGCTTGACTAGTCTTCTCGTGTATTCTTCGCTTCTCTTCTCCCAAAAGCTTCCCACCGGCGCGTTTCATGACAACCGGCCGCGCGACTACGATATTCATCATTACAAAGCCGAGCTGGAATTCGATTTTGAAAATAGAAAAGTGACGGGCACGGCCACGATTAAATTAACGCCGTTGCGCGAGTTGAATTCCTTTTCGATTGACGCCATCGGCATGCGCATCCAGAGCGTCAGCGGCGTCGTGGGCATGACATTCAAATCAACTTCAACGACCATCGATCTCACGTTGCCGCAAAGCAAGATGCCGAAAGATACGATGGCAATCGTGATCAATTACGAATGCAATCCCCAGGGTGGCATATACTTCCGCCGCGATCAGAACAACACGAAACTGTTTTATGTTTCGACTTATGGTGAAGGCGGTTTGCACGCCAATTGGCTGCCGATTTACAACGATGTGAATGACAAATTTTCTACTGAACTGATTGTGGCTGTGCCTCCGCCGTATGTCGTCATTGCGAACGGCGAGTTGCTTGACCAATCGACGCGTAGCAACGGCAAGGTCGCTTATCATTGGCTGCAAAAACTGCCGCATCCGAATTATCTCATTTCAATTTATATCGGCGATTTCGAGAAGGGCGATTTGGCGCCCGCGTTCGGTGAGATTCCACTGAGTTACTGGGTGCCGCGCGGCCGCCTCGCTGAAGGTGCATATGCCTTTCGCAACTCCACCAAAATGATCGAATATTTTTCGCGGCGTTTCAATTACAGATATCCTTGGGTTAAGTATGATCAAATCGCGGTTCCGGATTATGCCATCGGCGCGATGGAGCATACCGGCGTCACCGGCCATCGCGCCAGCGTGCTGCGCGATGCCAGCGCGCCCGACGATTTCGGCCCGCCGGCGCTCGAGGAAATTACTTCACCCTGGAGTGCGGAAGCTACTATTTCTCATGAAGCTGCGCATCACTGGTTTGGGAATAGCTTGACCTGCCGCAATCTCAGCTACATCTGGCTCAATGAAAGCTTCGCGAGTTACTTGATGATGCTTTGGGATGAAGAATCCCTTGGCCAGGATCAACTGCGCTATTCCGTGCTGGTGGCGAAAGATCATTATTTCCGTTTCGTGCGCAACCATCACATGATTCGCGGCCTAGAGCATCACAACTTTGACAACACCAATGCGATTTACAACACCGAGCACACCTATCTCAAAGGCGCGGCGGTGCTGCACATGCTGCGCGCCGTGCTCGGCGACGAGCCGTATTTTCGCGCGTTGAGCCATTATCTCCACAAGCACGAGTACTCGAACGTGATTAGCGAAGATTTGAAAATCGCAATCGAAGAAGCAACGGGTGAAAACCTGCACTGGTTTTTTGATGATTGGATTGCCAACGGCGGCCATCCGAATTTCGAAGTGCGTTATCGCTATCTCGCCGAAAAGAAAGTGATCGACCTCAGCGTGAATCAATTTCAACCGATCGTCAAAGGCCAAGATTTGTTCAAGCTGCCGGTAAAGATTACGATTGCCACGCCCAGCCGAACCTGGCAGGAACGCGTGTGGGTGGAAAATGAGAGCGAGAGATTCTCGTTCTCCTGCAACGAAAAGCCGCTCATGGTAAGCTTCGACGGTGAGGGCGATTTAATTGCCGAAGTAAAATTCAACAAAGATGCAGATGAGTTGATTTATCAAGCGAAACACGACGCGGTTCCCGGCCGCATTTGGGCCATCCGCGAACTATCCAACCGTTTTCCTGTTGATACCCGGACTGTGGCCGCATTGTCGGAGATTATCGCGAGCAATGCCTTTTGGGCGGTGCGCGCGGAAGCTGCTCTGGCTCTCGGTGCGGTGCGCACGCCGGCAGCGCAACAAGCTCTCGAAGTTGCGTTGAAAGCGAGCGACTATCGCATTCGCAAAGGCGCGGTGCTGGCGTTGCCGAAATTCGGCGCGGCGATTGCCGAGCCGCGACTGAAGCAGGTGATCACGAAAGATGCGCATACCGACGTGGTTGCTGCCGCGATTCTGGCGCTGGCAAAGGCTAATCCCAAACAAGATCCGGCTTTCATTGCCAGACAACTCGGGCGCAAATCGTGGTATGATGAAATCACCATTGCCTGCCTACACGCTTTCGGTGTGCTGAAGAATGCGAGCTTGCTGGGAACAATCAAATCTTACTCGGATGATCGTTATAATCAAGATGTGCGCCAGGCAGCATTGCAAGCTTGGTCCGATATCGCGCCGGCGGATAAAGAGCTGCACAAAACCTTGCTCGATCTCACCCATTCACCGGTTTATGCCTTGCAGCAAGCGGCCATTGGCATGCTCGGTAGTTTGCAAGTAAAAGACGCGACAGCCCGTCTTCAAGCGATTGTTGAAGCTAATGCTGATGCGAATCTGAGCGTTCCGGCGCGAGAGGCATTGGCAGAAATTGAGAGGGCGCAGAAATAGCGATGGCAATGCTCAATAACGGTTTTCATCCTCGGGTAAAAATCTGTTGCATCAGCAGCCTTGCCGAAGCGCGACTTGCCATTCAATTTGGCGCTTCTGCGCTCGGCTTGGTTTCCGAGATGCCGAGCGGGCCGGGCGTGATTTCGGAAAAAGTAATCGCTGAAATAGCGGCCTATGTTCCGCCCGGTGTATCTTCATTTTTGCTCACGAGCAAACAGAGCGCAAAAGAAATCATCGCGCAACAGCGCCGTTGCGGCACGAACACGATTCAATTGGTTGATGAATTGCTGAAAGGCAGTTATGCTGATTTGAGAACCGCTCTGCCTGGCATCAAGCTCGTGCAAGTCATTCATGTCACCGGAGAAAACTCGATTGCAGAAGCAGAACGAGTCGCGCTGCATGTCGATGCCATATTGTTGGATTCCGGCAATCCCAATTTGGCAGTGAAAGAACTCGGCGGCACCGGTCGCACACACAATTGGCGCATCAGCCGCGAGATTCGTCAGAGCATAGACGTGCCGCTGTTTCTCGCCGGCGGATTAAGCGCCGATAATGTCCGCGCTGCCATTGAAGAAGTCGCACCCTTCGGCCTTGATATTTGCAGCGGTGTGCGTACGAATGGCAGGCTGGATGAAAACAAGTTGGCGAGATTTTTTGAAAGTGTTCGAAACCTCGCGTAGTTTTGCGAGAACTCATTTACACCTTAGCGCTTTGATTCTATGGAAATGTTCTTATTCCTGCTGCTCACCATCCTCGTCCTCGTTTTCATTCGCAAAGTCAACGAGTTGAGCAAAAGAGTTGACTATTTGCAAACGGAGCTTTTACGCCGGCAACAAACGGTGATGCCTCCGGCAGCCGCGGCCGGGATGCCGCATGCAGCAGAGTCGCCGGCAGCCAGTCCTGCAATCATCTCTGAAGCTACGCCAATCTCCCCGAAAGCGCCGCAAGCACAGACTCCCCCGATTCCCAAACCATTGCCGCCTCCACCGCCGCCCAAACATTCACGCACGCGCGCGGAATGGGAAGCGCTCGTCGGCGGCAAGCTGCTCAATCGCATTGGCGCATTTGCCTTGATTCTCGGCGTTGGCTTTTTTCTGAAATATGCCTTCGACAACAATTGGCTGAGCGAAACCATGCGCGTGCTCATCGGCGCTGCAATCGGCGCGGGTTTGCTGGTGTTGGGCAATCGCTCGCATCACAAGGGCTTGCAGATTTTTTCGCAAGGTTTGATCGGCGCAGGCCTCGCGATTTTTTATCTCAGCGTTTATGCTTCATTCAATTTTTATCATCTTGTGCCGCAAACCGTTGCGCTGGTAATGATGGCGGGCGTCACGGTCTTGGCCTTTTGGCAGGCGTTCGTTTATGATTCGCTCGCCATCTCGGTGCTCGGTTGGGCCGGCGGGTTTCTCACGCCCGTCATGCTCAGCACCGGCACAGCGAACGAGGTGGGGTTATTCACCTACGTTGCCTTGTTGAGCGCCGGTTTGCTCGCGGTTACTTTGAAAAACGAAGCCTGGGTGATCTTGGAGCCGTTGACGCTGGCCGGCATGTATCTCGTCTATTTCATCTGGTTCGCCGATGATTATACTGAAAGCGACTTCGCCCTCACGATATTTTTTCTCACAATCTTTTGGGGCTTATTCTTCAGTCTCGAGGTGAGGCATGCGTTGCGGCCAACAGCCGTGTTCAACGTGCCGCGGCAAATCGTTGCCGGCCTCAATGCTGCTTTGTATTATCTCGGCATGGCTGCGCTTTTTGAAGACCGCCATGAGGATTGGACCAGCGCGATGACTCTGGCGCTCGGCGCCGTCTATTTTATCACAATGGCGGCAATTAAGCGCCGCACGTCAAGTGAGACTTCAACGACGACCCGGCTGACGCTCACGGCCATCATTTTGTTGGTGATCGCAACTGCCATCGAATTTTCCGGATTCAAGCTAATCATCTTCTGGTCGCTCGAAGCGCTCGCGTTGCTGGCGTGCGGCAGGCGTTGGCGTTTATCTCATGTTTGGCAATCCGGTTTGGCATTGATTGGGATTTCGGTTTATGCCTTGCTCTTCACCAACGGCGCGCTGGCGTATCAACCGATTTCCGAATTCAAGCTCGTCCTCAATCAACGCTTTCTTGCATTTGCGATTTTGGCGGCAACGTGTTTTACCGCCGCGCGATTCATGAAAACCATTGAGCATAAGCAAGGCGGACTCTTGCAAATTTGCCTGCACTACGCTTGGTGTGTTTTGCTGTTTATTCTGTTCACGGTCGAAACCAATGACATCTTTGCCAAGTTGATGCTGAACACCACCGGGCAGGCGCAAGCGCATCTCGGCTCGATACTCGGTTACACGTTCGCGACGGTTTGGGCATTTTTCGCGCTGCCCGTGACGCTGGCCGGCATGCGCCAGAAAATGTTTCCGTTGCTTTACAGCGGGCTCGCGATACTCTCGCTCGCACTGATTTGGGCGGTGCTGCAGACGCTGGGACAGTTCAAACCGCTGAGTGATTTTGCCCTGTTGATCAATCATCGGTTTCTTTTGTCGATGGTATTGCTCGCCGCAGCGCTGTTTCTGCTGCGTGAAGCAAGCCGGTTCGACAAGTTCACCGCCAGCCAGGACAACGAATCCTTGGCGGGAAAAGAGAAGCAACGGCCGGCTTGGCTCAAGTGGTTGTTGATCGGCATTCCGACGATCATTGTTTTGTTTGTCTTCGGACTGTTCACCGCAGAAACGCGTGATTATTTCGACCGCGCGATTTCCTTGCTGAATCGGCCGGACACGTCTGCCGATATTTCACAAAAAATCGAGCAATTGCGCAATCTTAAACAACTCAGCGTTTCAGGCGTGTGGTTGTTGTATTCGATTGCGTTGATGGCGATCGGCATCTGGCGCCGCGCGCAGGGATTGCGCCTGCTCGCGATCGGCATTTTCGGCATTACAATCTTAAAAATTTTCTTATACGATCTTTCTTTTCTCAGCACGCTATACCGCATCTTTGCGTTCCTCGGCTTGGGCTTGATTTTATTGCTGGTTTCATATCTTTATCAGAAGTATAAAACCATTATTTTTGACGCGCCGGCAAAGCCGGAGGAGATGGGGTGAGAGGGGTTCAAACAGAAAGCGCGCAAAATTTCCCTCTTGCCTATTGCCTGCTCTCTTCGCATCTTGTCGGCAATTGTCTGGGTTTACGCATTTCTCAAGGAGGAGCCGTCTCATGAAGTCTCGCCTGGCCGTTTTCATTTTGTCTTTGTTTGTTTGCCTCCCTCTCGCTTACGCTCAACCAAAACTAAAAATCTATATCTCTGCGGACATGGAAGGCCTGGCCGGCGTGGTCAGCGAGGCGCAACTCGGCCCGGAGGGTTTCGAGTATCAACGCTTTCGCGAATTCATGACGAATGAAGTGAATGCCGCAATTGATGCGGCATTCTCTGCCGGCGCAACTGAAATCCTGGTAAGCGACTCGCACGGCAACGGCCAGAACTTGCTCATCGAGAAATTGCCGAAGAACGTACAAGTCGTGCGTTCCTGGCCGCGACCGTTGATGATGATGCAGGGCATCGACGAAACATTTGACGGCGTGATTTTTATCGGCTACCATACCAGCACGACGAATTCCGCGGGCGTGCGCGCGCATTCGTTTTCGAGTGCGACCCTGGCCGACGTCCGCCTCAATGGCGTTTCCATGTCAGAAGCAAGCTTCAACGCCGCGATTGCCGGGCACTTTGGCGTGCCGGTGATCATGATCTCCGGCGACGATGCGATTGTCAAAGAAGCGACAGCTCTACTTGGCAATATCGAAGGCGCGGTGGTGAAATGGGCGTACAGTTTTCATTCAGCGAAAAATTTGAATCCGGCCGCTGCCTGTGATTTGATTCGCGAGAAAGTTAAAACCGCGATGAACCGCCGGAAAGAATTCAAACCCTACAAGCTCTCGACGCCGATTCAACTCGAGGTTCGTTTCAAAAACTACCGGCCTTCCGAGGTGTTGAGTTATTTGTCCATCGTGCAACGCACGGATTCGCACAGCATCAAGTTTACGGGCAAGGACATGATCGAAACCTCGAAATTCTTCGAGTTTCTCGTAACGTATAGCCCGTCGCTGGCGCCATGAAAGATGAGAATCGAACATAAATGGATCAGCCACGGCTTGGCCGTGGCATTTGAATAGTACTAGTGCTCTGTTACCCTAATTCGTTGGGGTGTCTTTCGAAATGTCATTTGACGAATCTTGTGAAGTACTCGGCATTAGGCCTAGAATTTCACCAGATCCCTCGGGATGACAGAACGAAGATGGATATTCTTTTTAAGATAACAGTGTACTAGAGCATCTTTTTTGACTTACGAGTTCTTATGCGAAAAAAGCTGTATATTGCGCTTGCATTAAGCTTTGCTTCAACATCCTCGTTATTCAGCCAATCCCCGCCCGGCACTGAAATCTACTTGGTAAAAGCGACTTTTTCCCAGGCCTCTCCCCAATTCGGTGCGCCTCTCAACGTTACGATGCGTCGCGGTTATGATAATCAACCGGCATTTCTGCCCGACGGCAGCGGCTTGCTTTACTCCTCATTCCGAGATGATGGCCAAAGCGACATCTATCGTTATCAAATTGTCGATCGCGCGACGTTTCAAATCACAAAGACCCGAGAAAGCGAATACTCGCCAACGCTCATGCCTGGCGGAAAGTATGTTTCCGTTGTGCGTGTCGATGCGGATTCCATGCAACGGCTCTGGAAATATCCACTTGATGGCCGCTCTCCGCCGAGTAGGGTTCTGGAAATGGATGCCATCGGCTATCATGCCTGGATCAATGATCACACGTTGGCGCTTTTTATCCTGGGCAATCCGCCGGCGCTGCAAATCCGAGACGCACAAAACGGGAACGCGCAAATCATCAGCAGCAACACCGGGCGGTGCCTGCAAAAAATTCCCGGCCGCGAGGCGATTAGTTTTGTGCACAAAATCACGGCACACGAATGGCTCATCAAACAATTCGATATGGAAACATGGCAAACCGCGCCGTTATTGCAAACGCTGGCCGGCAGTGAAGATTACGCCTGGACGCCGGTCGCGAGCGTGTTGATGGCGCAAGGCACAAAGTTGCATCAATGGCATCCCAGCCGCGATAAAGATTGGCAAGAAATCGCCGATTTTGCCGAGGCCGGCTTATCCAGCATTACACGCCTCGCGGTTAGTCCGAGAGGGGATTGGCTGGCATTGGTGGCGGCGGAAACCAGCGTGAAATAAAAAATCTGGAAGGCATAGAGATACACAACCAGCCATGCTCCCCAGAGGGTGTCGGCATCCTGAGCGATGCGAGGTGACAGTGCCACCAGCGCAAGACTGTCCGCGATAACAAATTTTTTGAACACCCCGCTGGTAAGACGACGACCTGCATCCACCAATCGTTCAGCATCTAAGCGGGACTGTGCTCGTAAATCCCCTGTAAAACGCTGTGCCTGGTCAATTGGCCCGGCGACAAGCGAGGCTGGGAAAATCACATAAAGCAGCGCTTCCTGAAAACTCAAGGCCGGCAGGCGGTCATTGCGGAAGTCCAGCAGCACAGCAATCAACCGGAAGGCAATGTACGAAATCCCAATCCACTGAAGATCACTCCCACTGGCGGACTGAGTGTCCATGCCCTCCGCGAAGCGTGCAGCCTGGCTCAAAAAACGCACCAGGGCAGGCGTTTTAAGAACAAAAAGAATCACCACCAGACAAAAAATTATGACCAGCCCTGCTTGTTTGCGAAATTCGATCTCACCCCGTGTAAAGACTGCTGCGCCAACCACAGTGCCAAGACCCAGCGTGCCAATAGTCGCCAATTTCAACCAATCTGGAGAGGCATCTGGACGGGAAATGACCATGCCGAACCCACAGCCCAGACCAAGCAGCAGGCCAATCTGCTGCCAGTTTTCTGAATTTTCCGGCGAGCGTGTCAGCCACCAGACGGCGGCAGTAAGAAACAGGGTTGCAAACGGAAATAGCCAGATGAACCTGTCTACAGGGAGAGGCGGTTGCAGCCAGAACAGGGCAATGAGACTGAGTACAAAAAATACGGTTATTCGCCACCGTTCCGGCACGAAGCACCCAATCAGCAGGCTGACAGCCGCCGCGATGAGAATTTCTGTGATTTCCATATGGCATTCATTGTAGTCGATTTACCAGGTGTGTTAAACTTGCAGTTCTTCAGGGGGAAGATTGATGGCACTTACGAAAATCGGGCCTTACGAAATCCTGGAAGAAATCGGCGCTGGCGGGATGGCGACCGTGTATCTGGCGCGGCAGGAGTCGATGGGACGCTTTGTGGCGGTCAAGGTGATTCACAGGGCCATTACCAGCGACTCAACTACCCTTGAGCGCTTCCAGCGCGTCGGCAAAGGCGTCGATTGTCCAGCCATTTTCCGGCAGCGGCACACCTGCGCGGGCGAACAGGTCGCTGTAGGCCGCCTGGACGTCGAGCAGATCGGCTACGTCTATGAGGGTCTGCTGGAGCGCACCGTCAAGCGCACCGCCGAGGTCACGCTGGAACTCGACGGCACCAAGAATGCCAAGGCGCCTTGGGTCAAGTTGGCCGAG
>SZPB01000158.1 GCA_030263535.1 Cytophagia bacterium CHB2 | reverse complement strand
TCTACCACCGCTTCCACGCCGGCGGAACGGTCGATGCCCAGCTCGAAGCAGCGCACGTTCCCGGCAAAGCGGCGCAAAACCTCCAGGCGATTCTTCGCCTGGCCGATATTGGGCCAATGCATCTCCAGCGCGGCGGCATACCAACTGTAATCATCCAGCTCGCGTGTCAAACGATTGATCGCGACCATTTTTTCCGCGGCCAGCTCCGAGCGGAGCGACCTCACAAATCGCTGCGGCGTAAACTGCGGCAAAAAGAGCGCGGCCGGCTTGACTTTTTGCGATTGCCCGTTCGTGCGCAGATGAAAAAACCATTTTTTCTTCAGTCCTTCCGGAAATGCCATCGGCGCCAGGCCTTCAGGGTTTTCGCCGAGCATGGCCAGACTGCCGGCGTCGAGCCGAATCGGCTCGTTGCAGGGATAAATGAAATCGCCGTCGGTGAATATTAAATTTTCAGAAACCAGCGAAATGCCGGGTTGCTGCAACAGCGCAACGCACGTGGTGGTCTTGCCGACGCCGCCGAGGCCGCCGATGATTATTCCGCCGTTCGCACTCGCCAGCGCCGAAGCGTGCAAAATCGTCCAGCCGCGGAAATTTTCCAAATACCACATCAGCGGATAATAAACTAAATAGCTCATCAGGCTGAAATATTTGGTGTATTCGTAATCCGGCGTCGTCTCGATCTTTTGCGAATGATACCGGTACGCCACGTCGAAGAGCAATGAGTCTCCTTCACGGCTGAAACGAAGCTGCAAGCCCGGCATGCGCAGCGTATTCAGCCAGATCAGCTCGTGGTCGTTGCCCAGCATGCGCTTGCCGATCACGTTCAGCGCGCCATCCGCCGGAAAGGGATTGGCTTGCGCGTCCCACTCGCCTTGCGACCACGTACACCGCACCACCAAATTCGGCGATGCCACCGGCACGCCCGCCAAGCCATTAAGATGCTCGGCGGCATACTCAATCAACGGCGCGTGAGGCGATTCCAGCGTCAACGAGGCGCCGTGCATGCGGACGCCGAGCGCAGTGGTTGGTTGATCAGCGACTTGTTTCTTGTTGCTCGTTGCCAGTTGGTCATTCATATCTTCTAGTTTCATTTTGCAATTTCAAACAAATACCCGGCTCCGCGCACGGTCTTGATGTAACGCGGGTTTTCCGGATCCGGCTCGATATGCTTGCGCAAGCGCAGAATATGGTTGTCGACTGTGCGGGTAGTCGGATAAACATCGTAGCCCCAAATGTCATCCAAGAGCCGGTCGCGCGTGATTAACTCGCCCGGATGTTGAATGAAATATTCCAGCAAGCGGAATTCACGATTCGTCAACTCTTGCAGCTTGCCGGCTTTATAAACTTCATGCCGTTTGAAATCCACCACCACCTCGTCGAAGGAATATTTCTCCGGAACGGCGGCTGCCGCAGTAGCCGTGCCTTCGCGGCGTAAATGCGCCCGCACCCGCGCCAGCAACTCCCGCAAGCTGAACGGCTTGGTCACGTAATCATCCGCGCCTAGCTCCAGGCCGAGAACTTTGTCGTTCTCTTCGGATTTGGAGGTGAGCATAATCACCGGCGTTTTGGCGCCTTCGTCGCGCAGACGTTTGCAGATTTCCAGGCCGCTCATGCCCGGCAGCATCAAATCGAGAATGAGCAAATCCGGCTGGCGTTCTTTGGCGAGACGCAAGCCTTCGCCGCCGGTGCGCGCAACGTATGTTTCGTAACCTTCATCTTGCAACGCGCCTTCCAAACCCAAAACGATGGCTGCGTCGTCTTCGACGATCAGGATTTTTTTCATTTTTTTTGACCGTAGATTCGCTTAACTGTTAAGCGGGAAGAACATCCGGGACAGCAATTTTTCTGGTTTATGAAGAAACCTCTATGGCGTAACTTCGATTTCCCGGCCGCTGCGAAGCGCCTTTTGCGCCTCCTCCCTCCAAAGAATTTTCCAGCATCACCGACTCAGGGATCGGCAGTGTAAATGTGAACGTCGAGCCTTGGCCCACTTCACTGCGGACGCTGATTTCGCCGCCGTGCGCGCGAACGATTTGCCGCGCCAGGGTCAACCCCAAGCCCATGCCGCCCTGCTTTTGTGAATTGAGCCGCTGATCGGCGCGATAAAAATCTTCAAATACTTTGGAAAGTTCCGCCGCAGCGATACCGATGCCGCGATCACTCACTTCGATCACAACGTTGGCGTTTTTTTGATAAGCGCGTACGCGAATGTCTTTCACCGCATCGCTGTATTTCACCGCGTTACTCAACAAGTTCAAAATCACCTGTGAAATCGCGTCTGCGTCCAGGCGCAATTCCGGCAAGGGCTCGGCAATATCCAGCGCCAGCATGAAGCCCTGCTCTTCGGCATGCGGGCGGAACGAATCGACTGCCATGCGCACGACGGCTGCCGGGTCTTCATATTCAAAATTATACTGTTTGACGCCGCGCTCGATCTTGGAGAAATCGAGCACGTTCTCGATCAACCGGCCCAGCCGGCTGCACTCGCGGCGGATGATGCCCAAATAATTCTCTGCCCGCGCTTTGAAATTTTCAGGAGCCGTTGCGGATTGCCCGGCCAATTGCATCTCCAAAAGCTCGGCCAGCATTTTGATCGAAGCCAGCGGTGTGCGCAGCTCGTGCGAAACATTCGAGACGAACGTTGATTTCATCTGCGAGAGATAAGCTTCGCGCCGCGCGCGGCGGATGAAAATATACGCGCCCAACAAAATACTGAGCAATAAAAGCGAGATCAACCACAGTGAGAGCGTCGTGCGAAAATCCCACCGTTGTGCCGCCGGCGCCGCCTCGCTGAGATACACTGCGACTTGCCAAAACTCAAACGGCTCTTCCAACGTCCGCACCGCAATCGGCGGCTCTGTCGATCTGGCGGTGCCGATCACATAATCGCCAGATTCGTTCAATATCGCCAGCGTCACCTGATCGCTGGATTTCAAATTGCGCAGAATCGTCGGAAACAGCTTTTGCCGGAGTTGCTCTAAATTGATCTGCAATCCCAGAAGGCCGGTGGTGTAAATACCGCTGGGATCGGGCAGAGCCCGGTAGGCGAGCAAGAAGGGATCGCCATCCGCTTCTTCGGAAACATAGCGGAACTTGGCTTTATACTCCTTGCGCGCAATCACCATTTCGTAAAGTTTGCGATCCAAAAGCTGCAAGAAATACTTCTCGCGAATGTGTTTCTTGCTCTGCTCGGCGAGCGCTTCCAGCTCTGCTTGATAACTTTGCGAAGCGGACAATTCCGGCGAGGCTAAAAGTCGCGGCGCCAAATTCCGGATTTGATCCAAGAAAAACGAGTATTGCAGCGGGCTGATGACATCGCTGCGTTCCAGCAAGTCCTGATTGAAGCGAAAAAGCGTCTCGACCGCCTCCTGGTCGCGCTCGAGATTATCCAGCGCAACTGCGATTTGATATTGCGCCGGGAAGCGCAGATACATTTTGTTCAAGTCACGCATTTCAGGATATTTCACCAGCAAATCCTGAAACGTTGTCAACGCCTCCGTCCATTCTCCCTGTTTCATCAACGCGCGTCCAACATAACTTTCGGCCATGGCGCGCAATTGCGAGCTGGTGACTTGCGCGGCAATCTCCCGATACGTCGCAATCGCGCCTTTCAAGTCGTAACTAAGGTATTCCAGCTCTTCCCCGCGCGTCACGAGCCGGTTAAAAAGTTCATGCTCGCGGTGAAACAGTTCGCTCTCCATAGGCGCTTGCTCGGGTGGAGAACCGGCCTCACGCAAACTGAGATCAGGAGGATACGCAACTTTGCCCGGCGCGGTGAGCAAATAACACGCGGCAATCAGCGGCTCTGTTTGTGTCAGTTCATCAAGTTCTTCGGGGGCGGGAATACGCTCGTCTTTATCAATAATTCTCTTAACTGTCGAGCTCCAGCGTTTCTCGACATCTTCAAGCTCGTCATCGATCTCCCGTGCGGCCAGGCGCGCAAACTGGCTGTAGCTCTCCTGCAACCGTTCTTTCGAGAGTAATTTCTCATTTTCAATGGCGCGCAAACTGAAATACGCCAAAAGCCCGCTGGGAATGAGAATCAGCCCCAAAAAAATCAGCCCCACACGGATTTCATTCCACTGCCTTTTGAGCATTTTGAATAAGGTGTTCAACATTTATGATGACGCCATTCGCATTTCACTTTCATGGCAACAGCTTCCACAACGCCGTCAGGTCCGCATCAGCCGTCGTTTTCCGGCATCCTGCCAACACGGCCTCGGACAGCGCCAGCATAGCCTCGACTTTTTGCGCAGCCTCCGCATGAAAATGCTTGAGGTATTTATACGCTTGCTTTCGAATGAGCAAATCTGCCAAAAACCACAGCACCACCTCCGCCGGCACCAGCGCTTTTGCGGCATATCCTGCAATAAAATGACGGACAATGTCATGCCGCTGCGGTTGCGCAAGACGATTCTGGGTTTCCAGGTAGTATAGGGATGAAAGAAAATTTGCCAGATCACAGGCCGGCTGGCCCATGCGCAAGCTGTCGAAATCGATCAGCGCCAGGTCGTCACCATGTATAAAAATATGGTTCAAGCGAAAGGTACCGTGCAACAAGACAGTGGACGACTCATCCCACGGCACCGCCTCAAGCTGATCGAAGAGCCGCTGCAATCTTGGTTGCAGGTTGGGATAAGCTGCGGCGATTTTTTGTATGACGTTCTGGACGTCGGCCAGCTCGCCCGCGCGTGTAACATTTCTTTTAACCCGCATGCGTGCGCGGTGAAAATCTGCCAACATCCCTCCGACGGCCGGTATCACCCGCGCCAAATCGATTTCGGCAAGCACACACTCCAGATTTTTACCGGGAATTTCTTCGATAAAAACCGTTGCGCTACTCGCCTCCCAAGCCAGGGCTCGAGGCAAACGCGCGGGCAGATATTTTTCATTTCCGGACCACGCTTGACGCATCGCCACCAGATCATCGTACTGTCGCCTGGCCTTTTCTGCGCCCGCCAACTGTTTGGCAATGAACGAAATTTCTTTCGACAAGCTCGGCGCTGATTCTGTTGTCATTTTGATCCGGCAGCGCGTCGTGCAACGTTTAGTCGGAACGTAACGCAGAATCTCCGTTTTCGCCTCCTGTACTTCCCACGCTTTGCCTTCGAGCACGCCGTTGGCAATCTCATGCAGATGCATTGCAGCCCACCGATGCAGTTCCGCTTCGGTAAGCAGATGCAACTTCTCGTCGTTGGGAAATGCCACCACAATCATCTCGGCTTCCGGAACTAGCGCAACCGTGCGGCCCAAAGCCGGCCGGATTTTGGCTTTCGCCGCCATGTTCTCGTGTTCAGCCGCAAGCCGCTCACGCGGAACAACATATCCGACATACAGCGGCCGCCGCGCTTCAGGGCCTGAATGTTGCAATTCAATTTCATACAGCACAACCGCCCGTTGCGATGATTCGCCACGATAGAGGATCTCAACCTGAGCGATCGTGCCGGCAATTTCGTTTTCATCCCACAGATAGCGCGGCAGATTTTCTTTGAGCCAGTGGGTGTTGAGGGCCAGGGGCTGAGATGAATATAGATTTGCGAGCTTGTTCATGTTCGGCTATCTAATCCGCCAGTTTTTCCAGTAAACCATCGCCTCCATCCGTGGCAAAAATAGTCCAGCAGACAGCAACAGCGCAGCGGATGAAATGCTTTTATCCGTTGCGCTGTTTCGCGCCACTGGAAAAAACTTGTTGCATACACGGAGAATCTCAACTTTCAAAATCTACGCCAGATTTCAGACAAGATGAAATCCGAAGCTCTTCGAGCAGCGTTGAAGACTTCGCCCACAGAAGCAGAACTGCCACAGAAAGAAAAAGCCTTTTCGGTGGGATTTCATTTGTATGGGCGAAACACTTTCAGTCCCGCCGCTGCAGGATTATTCCAACTTTGATAAGCTAATTGCCCTATTCACGTTTTCTTCTTGACGATTCATCCAGGATCGTTTCATAGACCCCCAGCCAATCGCTGAATTCCCGTGCAGGCGTCATCGCGGAGACGGTTGCAGCAGCGTTGGCTGCAAGACGTTCCCGCAATGCCGGGTTCTCCATCACCTCGACGAGGGCTTGGGTGATTTCTTCCGACGATCCCGGGTTAACCAACAAGCCATTTTCATGGTCACGAATGATTTCCGGAATCGCACCGGCACGGCTGCCAATGATCACTTTTTTCATCGTCATGGCTTCCAGCATGGAAAGCGGACAGCCTTCGGAGAACAATGAGGGAAAGACCAAAACGTCAAAAAGCTGTAAATAGTCAGCCATACGGTCCGATGGAATTTTCCCGGTAATAACAGTGCGCTGCTGCAAACCGTAGTCGTGCAGCATTTGCAGGTGCGGCTGCCGGTCATCCTCGCTGAAGAAATCTCCTGCCAGCAGTAGACTAAAATCAAAACGATTGCCGAAATCAGCCAAGGCCTTGAAGAGATAAACCAGACCTTTCTTATATCGAAACAGCCCGGCGGTACCAATAACTGTACCCTTGAGATTCAATTCGGGACGCGCTTGCGGCCGCAGCCGCGTGAGATCGACCGAATTGAGAATCGTTTTGGCCTTGCCAGCAATCGGCGTGATCGCGCGATCGGCTAAATCCGTCAAGCTCGTGGCTACCGAAGTGACATAGTCGGCGTTTTCCAACGACGAGCGAATGAACGGCAGGCGCAGCGGGTCGAAGGCATACTTGCCAATGTCATTGCCGCGGATCGAAGCGATCATCTTCACGCCGTGCAGCCGCCCGACCAGTCCCGCGACAAAAGCCGCGGGGTAAAGAAAAAACGCATGCAAGACGTCATAATGATAACGCTGCTGAAAATGTTCGAGCGCGTGAAACATCTCGCGATTGTAGCGCGTCAAGACCTCGCCATCCACAAAGGCAACGCCCTCTTCGCGTTTGGGATGAAAAACTTTGACACGATGCACGAGCACCTCGCCCTCCTGCGTGCTCGAACAGCTTTCATCAAACGGCAACGGTGTGGGATGTTTTTGCAGCGCGACCACGTGAACCTGCATGCCCCGGCTTGCCAAAATATTTGCCACGCGAAACGCCGAATGTCCGACTCCGCCGACTTGCGGCGGATACTGGCCAGTAACGATGCAGGTTTTTATTTTCATGGTAATTTCAAGTCTTGTGATTATTGGAGCGAGATACGTAAAACGTAAGTCGT
This sequence comes from Cytophagia bacterium CHB2, assembly GCA_030263535.1. Lineage (NCBI taxonomy): Bacteria > Pseudomonadati > Bacteroidota > Cytophagia > Cytophagia bacterium CHB2. Next base: position 6,568 of record SZPB01000158.1, on the reverse strand, counting down.
CATAGCGCTTTACGCTTTACGCTTTACACTTTATGCTTTCAGCAATCTGCACCACCAGCCGCGCATTGTTGTCCCACGTTCGTTCGGTTTCCACCCACGCGCGGGCATTTTCGCCGAGGCGGCGGCACAGCGGTGAATCGCTCACAAGCTGCACGAGCGCGGCTTGCAGCGCCGCGATATTTCCAGGCTCGAACAACACACCGGTTTCGCCGTTGGCGATCACTTCTTCCACCTGGCCGATTCGTCCGCCGACCACCGGTTTGCCCATCGCCATGTATTCAAAAATTTTGATGGGCGAGTAATAAAAATTCTCGCTGGGAATGTACGGCGCGACGGCAATGTCCATCGCCGAGATGTAGCGCGGGATGTCGTCATAAGGCACGTTGCCGGTAAACGTCACCGCGCCGTTCAAATCGTGCATTTGCGCATAATTCTCCAACTGCGCCCGGCCTGGCCCATCGCCGACGATGAGCAAATGCGCATTGGGTGCCGTAGTGTGCAACGCGCGAAATGCGGCGAGCAATGTTTCGATGCCATGCCACGGCTTGAGGCTGCCGACGAAACCGATGACCCGCTTGCCTTCGAGTTGATGCCGCGCCCGCACGCTGTGATCGCCGCGCGCTTTGGCAAAGCGCTGCGGATCGACCGAATTGGGCAAAATCTGAATGCGTGAGGGCGGCACGCCGCATGATATCACAAATTCCTGCAACTGCCGCGAGACCACGATCACCTGGTCGGCGTCGCGAAAAATGTGGCGCTCGGTTTCTGCCGCCAGCGCTTTCATTTCCATGCCGCGCGTTTTTTCCTGCTCGTACGCCAACGGCGCATTCACTTCCAAAATATGCGGCACGCCAAGCTCGCGCGCCAGTCGGATGCCGGCGGCAGCGAACAGCGTGTAACGTTCATAAATAAAATCAACCGGGTGCGCGCGCAGATATTCACGGACTTTTTCGTACAGGGTCAAATTGTAGAGCAAATTGCGCAACTCCTGGCGGACGCGCGTTTTCATGCCCAAAAACTCGTCGAGCGCTTCCAGCTCTTGCGCAACGAGCAGATGCCGCTCTGCCGCAGGAACGGGCAGCAATGCCACGCTTTCATCAAGTACCTCCCTCACCCTTGCGTCTCCCAGCTCTTCGATTGCCGGTGAAACGATAGAAACCGCATGGCCGGCTTTGCGCAGCGCAGCCACCATTTCGCGCACGTGGATGGAGGCGCCTTTGTAGCCAAAAATGGGAACGCCAAAATCGGCGCTGATATAAGCAATGTTCATAACGCTTGTTCGCATTGTCGCAGTAACGCATCCACGCCCGCTTCCCACTTTTTCCCGGCTAGTTCAAGAACCTGTGGCAGACGTCGAAGCAACGCGTCGATCATGAAAAACGGCAAGTCTTCCTGCCACGCCGCCGGCGCGTTGGCAAAATAAGTTTCCAGAAAAACCTTGCGGCCGGCATAATAAAAATCCGGATCCGCTTTTTTGCGAAGTACGTAGAATCGCAACAAATCAGCCAGAAAACCGCCGAGATCAAATCCTGGATGAGAGTACCGGCATTTGTCAAAGCGATAGAAGCAGAATCGGCCGTCGTCATATAGGATCGAACGCCATTCTAATGCGCCATGAATGGGAACCCGTTCATAACTTCTCAGCGTGGCGAGGCGTGCCGAAAGATGATCATAAAGTTGCTGAGCCCGCTCGGCCAGCCGCGGGCTGGCTTGCGCCAATTTGGCCAGGACCATTTCCCCCTCTGAACGATGCTCTGCAAGCACGTCCTCCAAGCCATCATCGTCCTTCATGACAATCATACACTGGTGCCAGGCGCGCAAGCTGTTGGCAACCATTTGGATGACCTTCGCGACTTCTTGAAAATCAAATTGATTTTGCAGATACTCTTGCAGGCCCATCGCGGGGTTGAAATTGAAGAGCACTAGCGAGGGATGCTTAAAAACCGCCACGGGTGGCGGAATGTGGATGCCGGTTTTGCCTTCCAACAGCTGCATGTGGAGCTGTCCGGCCACGGAAAACTCGCCTGCGGCAGCATGCTCCGGCAACAGTCTTCCAGCTAAGATGAATTGGCCTACTTCTTCTGATTCAGCCTTGCGATACCCGAGAACGTATTTGATCTCTGGCCGATCCTCGAACTGCTGCTCAGGCATGTCAATGCGACAGGACGCAAGTGTCGCTTTATTCTCTTGAAACCAGGCCAACTCCGCTGCCAAAAAGGATTTCATGAATTCTTCGTCGCCTGCCAGCCCGAGGGCGGAATCTTCCCTCGCCATAAGAGCTGTTCCAGACGCTTGCGAGCACAAGAAACGAATAAGCAGCGTGCGGCCGCCGTGGGCATAACTAATGATTGATTTTGTTCGGTTAAAATATACAAAACCTGAGCCGCCATGCGTAAAATAATGTTCATTGCCGTTAAAACGGTGAAGAATGCCTTGGACATCGAAACCATCTCCTTCATCGGAAATGGCGACGACGGTACCGGTGTTGGTGGCGACAACCTCCACAGTAATTTGCCTGGCCGGGTCTTTTCGGTTTCCCCATTTGTACGCGTTGCCAAGACCTTTCTTCAGGGGATAGATGAGATCGCGGATCAATTGATCCGATGGAGTGTTTGCGAATCGCTTTGCCAGCGCACGATTGAGCAGCGGCAATAGGTTGTCCGGCGTCTGCCCGCGAATAACGAGACGCGCCTCGTCCAGTGAAGCGAACAGCGGATCAGTCGGATCGACTGAACATTCTGACAAAATATTTTCCGAAGCGCTGATCTCGGCTAGCATTTGCTCCCTGGTGTAATTCAAAGCTATCATTATTTTGCGCTTTTCATTCCCGCGTTGTGTTTTATGCCTTATGCTTTTCTTTTCGCAACCTCAAGCCACTCTGCAATCAGATCAAAGGCCAGCGGCATGTTAGCTAGAGCTTTCACTTCAGAGCGCTTGAGCGACGAATGCATTTTCCCCAAAAGAAACGCAACGAGATACCAAGCCAGGCGCCGCCGATCACAATGCCAAGAAACTCGTTGTTGATATTCAGCCCAAAAGCTTTCGAGACTCTCACGGATCGGCGGCGCCGGAATGCCGTCACTCACGATCAAATAAAGAATGGAAGCAAAGAATTCCGCGACATCATAAAGCGGATCCCCGCGTGAAATCGAATCGAAATCCACCAACGCCAACTCTGCCTCGCGGCACAAAAGCTGCGCCACTTTAAACGAGCCGTGAATCGTCGCAACCGTGGAATGATTGGCGATCTCGGGCGCCAACTCCGCCAAGGTTTTCGCCGCCGCCGTCAAAACCGCCTGCTTCTCCGGCAGGAATGCCGCAATATCATCGGCATCGCCGTAGGCGTTTTCAATTGCCTTTGCCGGCGCCGGGCCACCGGCAAGAGGCACATGCGGAATTTCAACCTGGTGCAAGGCCGCCAGCATCGCCGCAATTTTGGGCATGAACCCGGAGTGCGGCAGACTGACCCAGCCGCGCTCGCGCATAACAGAACCGAACTTCGTTCCTTGCCACGCCTGTTGCCAAAGCGTATTCGCGGTATCGAGATTGGCAATCGGCGCCGGAATATTCAGCACGCCGTTGTTGCACGCCGGGCTGGCGCAGACGGCGCTCAGGACGTCGTAAACATAACGGCTGTTCGCGCTGTTGTAGGTTTTGCTGTAAAAAACAATCTGCCGTTGCTGGTTCACCGCGCCAGCCACCACGAACTCGTAGCGCAAAACGCAACGCCGCGTCGGCATGTATTTGATTTTGTGGCAAGTCACTTCGCGGCACGTCCACTCGCGCGACAATCCGAAATTGGGCAGCCGCTCCTCAATCTGCCGCTTGACAAATTCCGGCTCCAAGAGCTGGCCGAGATACGGCATCTTAACATCATAAGGAAAGGCGTGCAACTCCATGTTCATTTCCTGCCACGCGCTAACGGGCTTCCAAAAATCACAGCCCGGCCATTGCAGCGGTTTTTCTTTCAGCACCGCTTTATGATTTTCGCCGTTGGCCGACATCTTGGCAAAAATCCATTGATCGTACGAACGGCGGTCGCGATCGTGACCGGACAAGCGATAAGTGATGTTGCACTCTTTGCCCGGCCGGTGCTGCAATCGGCTGATTTGGCAATCATTTACTTTCAAGCCGCGGCTGGGATATTGGTTGCGAAAATAGTCCTCGAATGCCGCCGCCATGATTTTAGTGTCGGTTGCCTGCTGCAATTGCGGCAGCTTATGGTCATGAATCGTGCCGTTTGTCATAATAATTTTCGTTCGTGTTGTGAGTCAAAGGCTGTGACGATTTACATCGCGCCAACGGTGTTGAGCCAATCTTCGCAAATGGCTTTGCCGGCCGTTTCGATTTGCTGCAAAGCGCGGCGCTCAAGATTTTTGGTGGAGGAATAGAATTTCGTCATCAAAAAAGCCAGAGCATACCAGCCGATACGGCGGCGGTCGCACGCCCAAGGCACTTGCTCGGCGTAGCTGCGATAAAACGCCTCAGAGGCAACGGCAATGCGTTCGCTGTCCAGGCCGCGCGTCAATCCCATGTACTGCAAAGAGGCAATCAGCTCGGCGACATCGTGAATCGGATCGCCCAACGTCACCGCATCGAAATCCACCAGCGCCAGCTCGTTGCCGCGCGCCAGCATTTGTTCGATCCGACAGGCGCCGTGAATCGGCACAGCCGGCATTTCCTGTTTGTCAAAAACAGGCTTCGTCGCGTGCAACAGCTCGAGCACGCGGCTCACCAACGCCTGCTGTTGCGGCCACAATCTGAGCAGCTTCGCCGCGTCTTCATCGGCTTTCTCCAAAACCTCGTTGAGATTAGGAGCGGCATCGAAGCCATTGGCCGGGCTGCGATGGAACGAGGCCAGAACCAAAGCGACGCGCCGGAAAATATCCTGCCAATCATATTGATCAATGACATCGAGCAAAGCATGTCCCGGCCACTCTTCCTGCCAGAACGTGTGCAAACCGTCAAAGTGCAGCAGCGGGCGGGGAATGTTGACAGCCGCACTCTTCACGGTCAATTGCTCGTAAGCCGATTTGAGCATGTCAAAATGGTAGCGGCTATTCCCATTATTATAAATTTTGCAGTAGAACGTTTTTTCGTGTGATTTGCCGGACGGGTCGAGCAGATTGACGTGATAGCGCAAGACGCAGCGTTTGCTCGGCATGAATTTGATGCGATCGTAATAGAATTCGGGGCAACGCCATTGGGCTGCCGAGCCGTTGGCAGACACGCCGAAGGCCTCGAGATTGGCTTCAACTTGTTGGCGGACATAAGCCGAATCCACGGACTGCGGCAGCGTTTCCAAATCCGGATCCTGCGGAAAAACCCAGAGAATCATGTTCAAATCGCGCCAAAAGCTAATGGGCGGCAAGGGCCGCAAAAACTCATGCGCTGAGGGCGTTGGTTTAAGCCCGGCCAGCGCTTTTTCAAAGCGTTCTTCTTCGGTACCGGCGGGCACCGTGCGGCCATAAATCCATTCGTCGGTTTCGGCGCCGGAAACGTGACGGAGCGCCAGACGATAGAGCACGCCGCAATGCTTTCCCGGCCGATAGTAGACTTTTTCAATGGCGCATTTCATCACTTGCCATTTGGGATCGACGCCCGAAGCGTGCAAATAGCGCGTGAATTGCTCCGGCATGGCGTTGACATCCATGACCGTAGCAACTAATGGAAGCGTGGGGTCGTCGAACAAGCCCAGCCGGCTGTTGTACGAAGGTGTTGACATGATGATCTCCATATCCAAAGTTGCGCGTGCTCAAGTTGCTTAAGGTGATGAAGAGTGCTTGCTCAAAAACTTTTGAGAAAGCAAAACGACTTCAGACAAAATTATTGAGAAGCATTAGGCAGGATTATTTGACCAGAATAATTTTAAATCATTCTGCCGTCAAATTATTTTGCCATGCCGCTTTTAAAAATTTTTCTATCCAACATTTCTCTGCCATTATGAAATGCAAAGGCTAACTCGCCACGGCCTGCTCTTCACGCAAAACCGCGGTTTCGTTTTCACTCATGAGGGCTGCGGTTGCCGCTTCCAGCGGCGGCCGTTGCTGCAACTCGTAAAGCTCACGATATTCCCGATTCGTGCGCAGCAATTCTTCGTGCGTGCCATAGGCTGCGAGCTTGCCCGCTTCCAGCACTAAAATTTTATCCGCGTTGGCAATGGTGGAAAATTTGTGCGCGATGATGAACGTTGTTCTCCGATTCGTCAGCTCATCCAGGGCTTCGTGAATTTGCGCCTCGGCTTTGGCGTCCAATGCGGTGGCCGGCTCATCCAAAATCAAAATCGGGGTGTTGCGAATAATGGCGCGCGCGATGTTGAGGCGCTGCCGCTGGCCGCCGGAAAGATTTTCGCCGCCTTCTTCGATCACGGTGTCGTAGCCCTCCGGCATTTGTATGATGAAATCATGCGCATGCGCCAGCTTGGCGGCGTTAATGATTTCCTCCTCGGTGGCATCGACTTTACCGAAGCCGATGTTTTCGCGGACGGTTTTGTTGAAGAGCTTGGCGTCTTGCATCAAGATTGTGACTTGATCACGCAGCGATTTAAGGGTGATTTCGCGGAGATTGT
>SZPB01000157.1 GCA_030263535.1 Cytophagia bacterium CHB2 | reverse complement strand
GCGCCGGCATTGTTTCCGCGATAAAAGGCTGACCAGCCGGCGGCAAGATCGGTTTGCGCCAGGGCGGTAAGAGGGCGACTTAAAAGAAAGAGTAAAAAGAGGAACGTCAATCTCATGTTTAGCTCAAGATCTCGAGGGGTATCACCTCGTCCTTTAGGTGCGAGAACAGGAACATGAATTCAATGAGCGGCGCCGGACGCGGGGATGACGCTGGAATTTCATTGCCTCAAATTCCGTTGAAGCAATTTCGTTCAATCAATCAAATACGTCATTTTTTCGCCGCCGCTACGCTGGATTTCCGTGAGCGTAATGGTTTCGCGGTCTCGCACTTCGGTGCGCGAGTGTTTTTGTATGACGCCGGCTTTGAGTCTCTTCGCTTTGGCGGAGGAGGAAATCAGGTTGACTTTCTTGACGACAAAGCCTTCACGATAGGCAAAATAAAGCTGGCCCTCGCTCACATTGCGGGACCAATAATTCTCCGAGACGTCTTCGTCTTTGATGGTGGTATCATTCGAAGCGTCATAGGTTTTCAAGAACTCGAACTCGCCGCGAAAATCAATGACCGCGCAATCGAACTCGTTAATGCGCTTGAAGTCGCGAAACGTGTAGCGCGCGACGACCGTGGTCGAGGTATCGGGCGGCACGTCAATGTTGAAGCGCTGTTCCCAGGAATAACCCGGGGAAATCGCTTTGGTGGGAAACACCGGCTGGCTCGGCAGGTAACTGCTGGCATAATAGAAGGTTCGCTTGTCGCTCGGATTTTCCACCGAAATAATCTCGCCGTTCGGGCGCATGCGCAATTGATATTCGAAACTGAGTCCGACAGGAGATTTACGCTTTTTGAGCCACGCCAGTTCCGTTGCGCTGAACATGGAATCGCGCACGACGGCAAACGAGATGTTGAGATGGCGAATGGCGTTGGAGTCGATGCGGATAAATTTCATGATCGAGGTTTGCTCCTGCACATGCTGCACCGTGTATTTCAGGCTGTCGCCATAATAATCCTGCCACTCGACCTCGTCAAAAATTTTATAGATGTATTTATCACCCGGCTGCTGTTTGAATTCAAAAAAAATCGGGCTGGAAGAGATGGAGCTTCTATCACAGCCCGATAAAATGAACGCCAACAGCGTGAGCGCGAGACGCCAGAACGGGAACCGGCGTATCATCTCTGATTGCCCTCCAGTGTAACCATCAAGGCGCTTTTCGAAATCGGATCCATCGAGCCGGTGATGCCGCGTGAAATATTGATCAACTCGCGTTGCCGCCGCCACTCGTTTGGCATGTGTTCATCGTCCGAGAGCGGATAGTTCACGGGATGCACTTGAAATTGGCGCACCGGCGGCAACTGGCGTTCGCTCCACACCTCCGGCTGGCGAGATTGGTTGTAGCGCGCCGACACGAATATGCTCACAAAGGCCAGTACAATCAAAGAGGCGGCAACCAGCAAGGGGCGCCAGGGCGATCGCAAGATCCGCGACCACGCCGGCGAGCGGAGCATGGCGGCAGCGGGCATCGGCAAAACGCGCGCTTGCGAACGCGCCCGAATTTTTTCCCAGGTTTGTTCCCAGTATTCCGCCGGCGGTTCCGGCACGGCGCGCAATTGCAGCAACATAGCAGTCGTGCGGTAACTTTCCAGTTCGGCGCGGCATTCGTTACAGGCGCGCAGATGCTGCTCGACCTCCTGCTGCAAGGTCAGGGGCAGTTCGTTATCCAGGGAATCGAGCAAATAATCTTTTACTTCTGTGCAAAGCATTTAATCAGTCTCCATAATTCCAACCATGATCGGCTTCATTCGAATCATCCATCCCATCGTCCGTCACGCTTTCAAATACATATGTAGCCGCTTTCTCAGCTTTTTGCGCGCGTGGTGCAAATTTGTGCGCACCGTCACCAACGAACATCGCAACACGTCGGCAATCATTTTTTTCGACAACCCCTCGACTTCATGCATGATGATGACGGCTTTTTGCTGTTCCGGCAAATCATCGATCGCCGCCGTAATCTCGCCCAACAATTCCTTATTTTCGAGCACTTGATGCGGATTGCGCACCCACTTGGTGGTGGCCAATTCGAACAGCGAAGCCCCCTCTTCGTCGTTTTCCAGCGATTGCCAGCGCGCCCGCGCCCGCATCTTGCGGTGATCCATGCAAAGGTTTACCGTGATCTGATAGACCCACGAGGTAAACGCTTCCGGACTGCGCAGCCGTGTGATGTTCTTGAAGACGCGAATGAAGGTTTCCTGCAACACTTCGTCCGCATCCTGATGATTGCCGAGCATGTGATAGGCCATCGCATACAGATTGCGCGCAAAGCGGCGATACAATTGTTGAAACGCGGCTTCATCTCCCTGTTGGGAGAGAATCACAAGCTCAGTTTCATTGTACTCGTTGCGGCTGGCAGGCGAGCCGGCGACATTCAGTTTGAGAGCGAGATTCGTATTCGTGTTCATGCAGATAAAAAGACGCGATCCCGGGCTTTTTGTTTAAGCGAAATATAAGAAAATATCTTGCGAATGCTAAAACTTTTTTTGGTGGCGTGCAGTCTATTGCCTCGACCGCCAATTTGGGAAACGATCGCTTAAGTATCCGCCTCATGCGGATGCGATCACACTTGAACTTCATCAAAAGCTTTGTTTGAAGGAGAGGCTCATGATCAAACGATTTGTTACAAAAACATTCATCATGGCCGCCGGGGCGTTTATGCTCGTCATTGGTGGTCTGTTGGTCTTCACGTTGCGTGAAAGCCAGGCCAGCGAAAAATCCGGCAAGGGCTGGTTGGGCGTCAGTGTGCAAGAAATGACACCCTCGCTGCGTGAAGCGATGAAAACCGGCAATCAAACCGGCCTGTTGGTGACGAACGTCGTTCCCGACAGCCCGGCCGATGATGCCGGCCTTCGTGAAGAAGATGTCATCATCGAATTCAACGGCAAAAAGGTTGAAAAATCCGAAGACTTGACCAAGTCCGTGCGCCAAACCGAGCCGGACAAGAAAGTCAAGCTCGTTGTCTTGCGCGCAGGCGAACGCAAAGAGTTCGAGGTTGCAATTGGCAAATATCGCAGCCGAAGTTTCACTTCGATGCCGCACCGCAGTTTCAGTTGGGGCGGCGAAGCTCCCAACGTGATGATGTTTTCCAATCGCCCGCGGCTCGGTGTGCAAGTTCATGAATTGGGTAATGATTTAGCGCCGTACTTCAAAGTCGAGCCTAAAAGCGGCGCATTGGTTTTGGAAGTCACCAAAGACAGCCCGGCGGCAAAAGCGGGTTTGAAGGCCGGCGATGTCATCACCAAGGTTGGCGATGAAGTCGTGCGCGACCCCGATGATTTGATCGACGCGCTGCGTGATTTTGAGGAGGGCGACAAAGTCGCTATCACTTACGTGCGGCAGGGTAAAACCGCGACGCTGGAAGCTGAGTTGGAGCAGGCAGAGGCGCAAGGATTTCGCCACTTCACGCCCGAACGCGATCGCCTGCGCTGGCATCGCGGCGGCGAGGGTTGGGATGACGCCGAATTGATGATCCCGCAAGCGCCCGATCGCGCCAAATTAGGACACGCGTACGATCTTCTCAATAAGTCTCTCAAAGAAAAAGTGTTGGTTGGTACAAACACCATCTGAGCGTCAGTCTTGTTGCTGCGATGGTTCACTCCTGACGCGGTCCAAAGTGCCAGAGACATGGAACGTTTCTGGCACTTTTTATTTTACCCTAGCAATTCTCCGCGCAAAACGGTAATCGCCTGCCCGCCGAGCAGAACGCGGTTATGCCGCACGCCCACCTTCATCACACCTCCACGACGGGAAGCCTGATAGGCCAGCATATCCGTTTTTTGCAAGCGTTCGCTCCAAAATGGGCCTAAACAGCAATGCGCCGAGCCGGTGACCGGATCTTCGTCGATGCCCGCCGCGGGCGCGAAGAAACGGGAGATGAAATCGAATTCGCTATTTTGGCTGCGGCTTGTGACAATCACGCCGCGTGCAGGAATACCGGCGAGAAGCCTGCAATCCGGTTTAAGTTGGCGTACCTGCTCTTCATTTTCGAGTTCAATCAAATAATCAAACTTGTTTTTGCCGGCGAACACGGGCTTGGCGCCCAGAGCCTCTGCCAAGCCCGGCGGTGCTGCCGCCGGCGCCGCAGGTGTCGTGGGGAAATCGAGTTGAATCCAATCTTCTTGGCGTTCCGCAGTGAGCAAGCCGCTCAACGTGTGAAACCGCGCTTGTTCATGAGAGGAAATTAAACCGGTTTCCCACAAAACATGCGCACTTGCAAGTGTCGCATGCCCGCACAACGCAACTTCCGTCACCGGTGTGAACCAGCGCAGATTGAACCCGTCTTCCCGGCGCGTGAGAAAAGCCGTTTCCGAGAGATTCATTTCTGCCGCAACTTGCTGCATCCAGCGCTCTTCGCGTGCTGCCGGCAAAATGCAAACCGCCGCGGGATTGCCGCTGAAGGGCTTGCTGGTGAAGGCGTCAACCTGAATGAGAGTGAGTTTCATGAGAGCCGTCCTTGGTTTTGTGACAAAATTTATAAGTAATCAACGCTCAACTTTCAGAATATCATTCTGCGTATGAAAGGTTGAAAGCCTCACATCGAATATTGCCTGTGTTGACGTTACTGCTCTTCCGGTATTCCGCTTGTCCGGCTTTGCGCCAGGTAAAAATCCACTATTCCTCGAAACAGGGCCGGCAAATCACGCTCCAGCAATTCCGGACGGCGGCAAGAGAGCGTTACGCCAACCGCGGTTTTATTCGTGCGCGTGACTTCCGGGACATCGGTGTTGCGGCGAAGAACGGTGCGGGTGTTGGGCCGTTTCGCAAACGCTTGATTGAGCGCGATCGCAATACTCTCGCCCATTTGATTGCCGGGATAAATCGTGGTTTGCACCAGCAACGAATCGGAATTCCATTTGCGATAATCACATTTCAAATACCAACCCTGCGGAATTTGGTTGGCGGCGGCGATGCGCGCCGATACGGGCAAATCAGTGTCGCTGGCTTGGCGCAGCAGGATTGCCTGCGCGCCCGCCCATTTCAGGCTATCGGCCAGATGCGACATCAGCGCAAAATTTGCATCGGCGGCAGTGAGTCCTTCATCAAAACGATCTCCGGTTTCTGCGCCGCCGAAGCTCGCATCTAAAATAATCGTTTGTTCATGCAACAGGCCGTTGAGATTAGCGTGCAGAACGCTGCGCCGAAAAACACTTTGCATCGAATCGATCGTGATCATCTCGGTTGCTGGCGCGTAACCCGCCGCCCTCATTTCAAAACGATGACGCCCGACCGGCGGGCGTGCGATAAAAAATCCGCCAGCGCCATCCGTTTGCGCCCAAACCGAATCATTGAGCGCGAGTTCGGCTCCCGCCACGGCTTTGCCGGTGGAATCGTCCACAGCCATGCCGCTCAACACCCAAAAATCTCCCGGCGGCGTCAACTCAAGTTGCAGGGTGTCGCTGTGACTATCGGCTGAAGCAAAAAGATTGACAGGGCCAGGCTCGGTTCCGGCTTGATAATAGAACGTCGCACGGCCGTTTTGCAATGAATTTGGTTCGGAAATAATTCTTCCTTTATCTGCTTGCACGATTACAGAAGTGCCCTCCCAAACCGGCTCGTTTTCAGCATCGCATAAAGTCAGCGTGATCGGCATGGCCGCAACGCCGTCGGCGGGAAGTTTTGACGCCGGCGTTTCAAATGCAATGAATCGAGTGGGCGCCGCAATAATCAGCGTATCGACGCGCGGCAGATTATGATTCTTGAACAGGTTTTGTAGATCGACTTGCAGCAGATGCTCGCCGTTGCGCAAAGAAGAATCCGGTTGAAACCAGAGGCGCTTTTTCTTCAAATCAATTTGCGCCGGGACGGGTTGGCTGTCAATTTTCAGGCTTGCACTTTGAGCATAAGCCAGCAATTGCCCCACGCCGCGGCCACCGCGTTCGGTAATGCCGTCGAAAAGCTGATAAACGACTTCAGGCTTTTTGTCGCGCGAGATGGCTTTCGGTTGCACAAGCTGCGCGCGCGGAATGCCGCTGGCCGCCCAGCGCGCCAGGCCGAGAAAAATGCCATAAGCTTCGCGGCGATTGTAGCGTAAATTCGTGAGCCGTTTCTCTTCTCGTGGATTTGAAAAGAAAGACGATTCCAGCAAAACTGCGGGCATGCGCGCGGCGCGCAACAAGCCAAAGCCGTCCGGATAAATCATCTTGTCGCTCAACAAGCCCTCGTTGGCAACTTGCGGCAGGCGTAATGCTTCCACCAGCCCAAAATAAATATGCCGACCCAAATCCATGCTTGCCGGCGAATAGTCGGGATAAAGATGATAGTAAACCGACGCATAATTGACTTGCGGATTCTCCGCAGCATTGTGATGCAAAGAGATCATGAAGTCACAACCCCCGCGCTCTGCAATTGTGGCGCGTTCCTGCAACGAAACCAAACGATCGTCGCTGCGCGTCAGCACCACGGTTGCGCCCGCGGCTTCGAGGAATTCTTTGAGCGCAAACGCGACATTGAGATTCATCACCGCCTCTTCCTTGCCGGACGGCCCGCGTTTGTAGCCGGGCAAATGGCTCAAGCCGCCGTGCCCGGGATCGAGCGCGATTTTGAAGGGCGCAAGATGTTGCGCATAGGGCGGAATGGTGTAATGCTCGCGCGGAAGATCGGTCCATTCGCGCAGCACCAGGCGAGGGCTGCCGCAAGACATAATCAAATGAGAGGCGATGAGCGGGAGAAAGAAATACTTTTTAAGCATCTGTGAACCGATCTCTTAACGTGTGGGAAGAACTGCGTGACGTGTCAGGTGCATGGTACAAATTCAAAGAAAGCTTTGTCAAGCAGAAATTCACAGGCAGACAAAATGCCCCGCGAGACGGCGCTTGACTTCAGGCGGAAAAAGTATATATTGACGCTCAGATTTTTGTTTGTGATGGCAGCCGCGTCCCGGCGGTTTGCCGCGCGTTATTCGAATGACACTGAGGAGAAAGGAATGAACCGAGAGATTCACGGTTGGTGGAGTCCCACGTTAAACAAGCACATGGATTTGGCGGTTTATGGGCATTACGGCTTTGCGCTGCTGATGATTCCGACCGCGGCCGCGGATTTTCTGGAATATGAACGGTTTCATCTGATCGATGCCATCGCAGATTTTGTCAATGCCGGCAAAGTCAAAGTTTTTTCCATCAACACAGTGAATAATGAAAGTTGGTTCAATGACAGCATCCCTCCTCACTACAAGGCCCTCCGGCATCAGCAATTCAATGACTACGTGTTCAATGAAGTCATTCCCTTTATTCATAGCCATTGTCATGGCCGCGTGATGACGATTGCCACGGGCGCAAGCGTCGGAGCATTTCATTCCGCCAACTTGCTGTTCAAACGGCCGGATTTGCTCGACGGCATGATCGCGATGAGCGGCATCTATGATTTGAAGTACTACACTCATGGCTATTACGACGACAATTGTTATTTTAACAGCCCGATGGATTATTTGCCCGGTTTGCATGACGATCGTTACTTGTCGTTGCTGCGTGAAAAGCAGCATATCTACATTTTGAGCGGTCAAGGCCCATATGAGGCGCCGGATCGTTCACGCGAACTGGCAAGTTTATTGGCCGCCAAGGGGATTCCGCATTACCTGGACATTTGGGGACACGACATGAGGCACGATTGGCCGACATGGCGACGGATGCTGCCGCATTATCTTGGCACGCGCTTTTAATGCGTGACAAAGCGGCCGCTATGCTGCTTTTTGCATGTGAACATCCGCTTACGTGAGGGCGCAAGGGATTTTTCGCTTGACAATCAGGGCATTTTTTTATATTATTCGCGGCAATTGTAACAATCGTTTAGCAGGCAATTTTATAACGCATCACGAACTGCAACAAGATTTTAGATAACCGAGGTAATTCACTGGTGGCAAACTCTAAGACGGAGGTGTTAGGCTCATGAGAAAATCGCTCAAGTCGTACATGACGAAGGGCATGCTCGTCGCTACACTTTCCTTCTCGCTTGGCATGGTCGCTTGTTCAAAGCATCCCAACGAGAAAGAACTGCTAGCCCTGGAGGAGCAGAAGAAGGCGGCGTTGGCGGCAGAAGAGCTGCTGGCGCAAAAACGTAAAGAGCGTGATGATCTGCAAAGGCAAGTTGAGCAAAAAAAGGCCGAATTGGCGAAAGCTCAGCAAGAAAAGAACACCGTTTCCACCCGTCTGAGCCAGATGCAAAACTGAGCCGGCTCGCATGAAGATCAACCAACAGACTAGGGAAACACGAACGATGCGAATCACACAATCAACCCTGAGGAGGGGAATGATGAAAGCATTCTCAAAGATTTTGTTTATCCTCTCTTTCGGCCTTCTGCTCGCGGCGCTCTCCAGCCCCGCCGTTGCCCAAGAAAAAATGTCGATGGATGAATATCGCCAACAACTAGCGGAATGGCAAAAGAGAGAAGCGGACGCCAAAGCGGCAATTCCGCAAGTCGATGCTGAAATTGCCGCGTTAAAAGCGGAATTGGCAAGCCTCGATCAGCAGATTACGAAAGAATGGGATGATATTTATGCGATGATCGGCACGGACCGCGCCGGCGTCGACGCCTATCGTAATGATCTGAAAAGCCTCGAAGCCGAAGTTGACGGCCTCATGGCCCTCTCGCCGGAAGAGTTGTTCAAGCGCCGCGCCGAGATCGATGCGCTGCAAGCCCGTCTCGACGAGATGAAGAAGAGCAAGATTTCGGTGCTCTCCGAGATGCAAGACAACATCGCGCGTATCGAAGGCAAGCTGACGCAACTGCGCTCACGCATGCCCAAGGCGATTTACAGCGAGTACAATGTCCAGCGCGGCGACTATCTCTGGCGCATTTCCGGCAAGCAGGACATTTACGGCGATCCCTATCAATGGATGAGAATCTACTCCTACAATCGTGATCAGATCAAGGATCCCGATTTGATTTATCCCAATCAAACCTTCAAGATTCAGCGCGAAGTCGGCCCGGATGAATATTTGGTTGCCAAGGGCGACTTTCTCGGCAAAATCGCGAAGGGTTTGGGCGATCCTTCCATGTGGCGCCGGTTGTATGAAGCGAATAAAGACATCATCGGTGACGATGCCAGCAAACTCTACCCCTATACGGTTTTGCGCATTCCCCGATAACTTGCTCATTCCGTTGTGCTAACAAGCAGGTCATGAGTTTTGCGAGCCAAAACTTGTGACCTGCTTTTTCTTTTTCAGGCTCGCGTGGATTTACACAAAGGATTTCGTTTTGGAGCAAAATATTTCCGAACAAAGGATTTCGATTCGCGGCGCGGATCCGCTGTTGTTGCTGGGACAAGGTGACCGCCATCTCAAGGAAATTGCCAGCAACTTCGACGCCCGCATCACCGTGCGCGGCAGTGAAATCATTCTCAAAGGCGAGGAGAAGGAACTTAAGAATATCGAACGCATTTTCACCGAGTTGATTTTGATGCTCAATCGCAACGGCGAGCTGCGCGACGCAGACATTGAAACCGTGGTGCAACTTGTGAAGCGCGGTGAAGCCTCGCAAACACCCGCCCCGCAAGCAGGCAACAACCTGCCGGCCATTGTTTACACCAAGACCGCCGCCATCAAGCCGCGTACCGCCGGGCAGCATGAATTTTATCAAGCCACGCAGAAAAACGACATCGTATTCGTTATCGGGCCTGCCGGCACGGGAAAAACCTACCTGGCCGTTGCAATCGCTGTTGCGCATTTGCGCGATCGCCAAGTCGATCGCATCGTGCTGGCGCGCCCGGCCGTGGAGGCCGGTGAAAGCCTGGGGTTTTTGCCCGGCGATTTGCGTGAAAAAGTCGATCCCTACCTGCGCCCGTTGTATGACGCGTTGAACGATATGATCCCGGCGGAAAAGCTGCGGCGTTATTTGGAAACGGATGTTATTGAAATCGTGCCGCTGGCCTACATGCGCGGCCGCACGCTGCACAATGCCTTTGTCATTCTCGATGAGGCGCAAAACACCACGCCCTCGCAAATGAAAATGTTTTTGACCCGCCTCGGCATCAATTCCAAAGCGATTATCACCGGAGATATTACACAGATCGACTTGCCCAGCTCGACCGAATCCGGCCTGGTGCAAATTCGCGAAATCCTGAACGGCATCGAAGGCATTGCGTTCGTTTATCTGGATGACAAGGACGTGGTGAGGCATAAACTGGTGCGCGACATCATCAAAGCGTATGATCAGTATCAGCGCTGAGCAAGCCGGAGTATATCTTTGAAAAAATCGCCGACCAAACCTTTTCTTCGAATACGCGCCCTTCCCAAAATCAAATGGTCGAGTATTCGGTGGTACAAGCATCGCTGGCAGTTCATCGTCGTGGCGCTGTTCACGATGATCTGCGTCCTGCTCTTTCCGCACGCGTCGTCTTTTCGATTTGCCGATTTGCGTGAAGGCAACATTTATATCGGCGAGCCGATTATTGCACCTTTCACCTTTTCCATCAACAAAACTGCAGAGGAATACGAACAGGACAAGCGGCTGGCGCGCCAAAGCGTTTACCCCATTTTCACGCGCCGCGACAGCGTCGCAGTCGTGCAATATGCCGCGCTGCAAGATTTCCTGACCCAAATCGAAAATCTGCTCGAAGCGCTCGCGCCAGATTCCATCAAAGCCCTCAAATTGCGCCAGGCGTTCGACGAGCGCCAGAACAGCATATCGAACGACGGTATGCGCTTCCTGCTCTCGGGTTTCTCCCTGCGTGCCAACGCCAACGGCAGGCTCAATTTTAAAGAATATCGTCAAGAGCTTGAGCGCATCGTGCGCGATTTGTATTCCATTGGCATCATCAATCTCGAGCGCTCGGCTTTGCCGGAATACGTGCAAAAAATTGCGATTCGCCGCGGCTCGGACGAAGTCATCGAGGAATTGCAGAACCTGCATCATACTGGCGCGGTCAACAATGCCGCGCTGCAAAAGCTGCGCGAAGTCGAATCTTTCAGCGAGTCGGCCATCAATTTGGGATATCAGATAGCCACCTCGTTTCTGCGGCCAAATCTGTTTTTTGATCAGCTTGAAACAGACGCCCGCGTCGCCGAAGCCGTTGCCCGCGTGCCGCTGGCGCGCGGCACAGTGCTCGAAAATGAAAAGATCATCGAGAGCCACGAGAAAATCACCAAAGAACATATTCAAAAGCTGAATTCGCTGTCCGCGGCGCAGGCAGAACGGCAAATGTCCGAGGGAACGTGGCAGCGCGCGTTGCCCACGCTGGGCAAATTTTTAATGACGATTCTTTCATTGAGCATTTTGATCGTTTTTTTGCGCTACTGGCGGATGGCAGTTTATGAGGATATAGCGCGCGTCATTTTAATTGCGTTGATTTTGCTGCTGGTCGTGGTTTTGGCGCATGCCATCAACCGGATGGATGTCTCGGAGTATCTCATTCCCTTTGCCATGGCGCCGATGCTGTTGACGATTTTTTTTGACGGGCGTCTGGCGTTTGTCGGCACCACCTCGCTCGCGATCTTGTTGGGCAGTTTGCGCGGCAACGAATTCACCGCCACCTTTCTGTGCATCATCACCGGCATGGCCAGCATTCTGGCCGTGCGCAAAGTGCGCTCGCGCACCTGGATTTTTAGCGCCATCTTATATCTTGCGGTTGCCTACGTGGCAGCCGCTGCAGCGCTGGCATTTCTGATGCACACCCCCGGCGCGCGCTTTTCCAGCAACATTCTGAACGGCTTGCTCAATGCCACCATTTGCCCCATTCTCACCTACGGCGTGATGATTATTTTTGAATATCTTTTTGACATCACGACGGACGCGACGCTGCTCGAGCTTTCCGATCTCAACCGGCCGTTGCTGCGCGAGCTGGCCGTGCGCGCGCATGGTACATATCATCACAGCATTGTGGTCGGCACGCTTTCGGAAGCTGCCGCAGAAGCCATCGGCGCAAATTCCTTGCTGGCGCGCGTCGGCGCTTATTATCATGACATCGGCAAGCTCGACAAACCGGAATATTTTGTGGAGAATCAAAAAGGCGGCAAAAATCCGCACGACAAGCTCGCCCCCACGATGAGCCGGCTTATCATCATCAATCACGTCAAGCGCGGTATCGAAATCGCCGAGAGCAACGGTTTGCCAAAAGAGTTGCGTGATTTCATTCCGCAACACCACGGCACCAATTTGATTGCCTATTTCTATCGCAAGGCACAAGAAACAAACGACGAAGCCGAGATTCACGAAGTCTCGTTTCGCTATCCCGGGCCGAAACCGCAGACCAAGGAGACGGGCATTGTGATGCTGGCGGACGGCGTGGAAGCGACCACTCGCTCGCTGCGGGATCCCTCCGTCTCCCGCATTCGCAGCATCGTCAGTCAAATCATCGCGCAACGTTTCACCTCGGGCGAGCTGGACGAATGCCCGTTGACATTGCGTGATCTCAATCAAATCAAAGAAAGCTTTGAACGCACACTCACCGGAATTTTCCACGGCCGTTTGCAATACCCAGGCGGGCCGGAAAAAACCGCCGACAGCGAGCGCCATGAAACCTCTGAAAAGCAAACGAGCCGAACAAGCGACAGCAACCCCACGTCCCATGATTCCGACGACGGCGCCGGCTGGCCGTTTGAAACTGAAACTGGTACGCTCCCGGCTCGCGAAAAGCCGCGGCGCTCTTAAAAAGCGGTTGACACGGCTATTGCAGGAGCTGTGGCAGGCGCACCGCGCACCCGCCGCCGAAGTCGAAGTTCATTTTATCGATGAGCCGGCCATGTGCGCGCTACATGAGCAGTTTCTTCAGGACTCCTCTCCCACCGACATCATCACATTTGATTTGGGTATGATGCCCGGGCAGCGGCGGTTGGCCTCGTTATGTATTTGTCCGGCAGTGGCGCAGCGGCATGCCCGGCGATTTAAAACCACATTATCGCGCGAACTTGATCGTTTGATCATTCACGGCGTTTTGCATTTGCTCGGCTATGAAGATCATGAGCCGGCGCTGCGGCGCCGCATGCGCATCCATGAAAATAAAATACTCACTCAACTCGTTCACCGGCCGAAACCAGGCAAGCTTTCAACTTGACAAAGGATTAATTATTTCCTACCATTGGCGGCTTTGAAAATTAAAGTTGTGGCCAGCTTGTATGACTTACCGCGATTTGAATCACCGCTGTGAACGTTGTCCAACCACGATCTCATCCCCTTCAAGCAATTTTTGCTGGAGAGATGCTTGTAACGCCAACGCATGATGGAGTGAAGCATATGAATCAATTGCGACGCGATCCGATTACCGGCGTATGGACGATTGTCATTCAAAACGGAGTGGGGGTGGAAGAGTTGGTGCCGGATACGCCGGCCATTCGCGCGATTCCAGGTGAAACGTGTTCCTATTGTCAAGGGCACGAAAACGAAACCCCCTCGGAAATTTTTGCCGTCCGTCCGCACGGCAGCCGCAACGACGCTAGCTGGCGTGTGCGCGTGGTGCCGGAAAGAATGCCGGTGCTGCAAATTCACGGTGATTTGAACAATCGCGGCCTCGGCATTTACGACATGTATGACGGCATCGGCGCGCACGAAGTCGTCATCGAATCGCCGGAACACAACAAACGCCTGGTGGACTTGGCGGATCACGAGATTGCCGAGGTGTTGAGCACGTATAAAGATCGCATGCAAGATCTCAAGAAGGATGCGCGCTTTCGCTATGTCTTGATTCACAAAAGCCTGCGCACCGGCAATGATCCGCATCTGCATCACGCGCACAGCAACGTGCTGGCCACCCCCATCACTTCCAGTCTGTGAAAAAT
>SZPB01000156.1 GCA_030263535.1 Cytophagia bacterium CHB2 | reverse complement strand
AAAATCCCTGATCGGCACCTATAGTCGCGGCATGCGGCAACGCTTGGGCATTGCGCGCACGCTGGTCAACGATCCCTCCGTGCTTTTTCTGGACGAGCCGACATTGGGCCTGGATCCGCGCGGCCAAAAAGAGTTGCTCGATCTGATCGAACGCATCGCGCGCGAACGCAATGTCGGCGTCATTTTGTGCAGCCACGATTTGCCCGAGGTGGAAAGCATTTGTGACGACGTGTTGATCATGAACCTGGGACAAGTGGTTGCTTCCGGAACCGTGGACGAAGTCCTCCGGCGCGGTCGCTCGGGCAAGGGTGGTATGGTGCAGGGCAGCGGCATTCGCATTCAAATCCCGGCAGCTTCGACGGCGGAAGCGCGAAAAATATTAGCCGCGGTGCCGCAGGTCAAGAACGTGACGCTTGCGAGCGAGGATGGCGGTTGGTTGCGCGTGGCGTTTTCAGAGTCGGGCGATGTTGATTTGACGGAAGATCCTTATCTCAACAATAGAATTTTGGAAGCGCTGATCCGCGCTGAAATTCCGATTTTAAATTTTGAAGCGGAACGCAGCCGATTGCAAGACGTCTTTCTGCACTTAACCGAGGAGGCGATGGCATGAGTAATAGAAACAACTTGAATTCCGCTGACATGTCGGGTTCCGGGTCGCCAACCTGGTGGCTCGTTTTCCTTAGAGAACTCAATGAATTGTGGATGGGAGGAAAAGCGCCGGTCCTCCTGCTTATTTTTAGCGTTTTGTTGGGAATCATGACCTACGTGATGGCGAGCAACAGCGAATTAAGCCTCATTCCGCCACAGGAAATGACTTATGAAACGCTGAAAGCCGCAATTGCCGTGGGCTTGTTCATCAGCTTGATTATCGGTGCTGATAGCATCAGCGGTGAGCGGGAGCGCGCCACGCTGGAGTCGCTACTGTTAACGCCCACGAGCCGCCGGCAGATCGTCTTCGGCAAGTTTCTCGCCGGTGTTTCGCCTTGGCCAGTTGCTTATCTGATTGCCATTCCCTATATGAAAGTGCTTTCGCAGGGCAATGAAGTCTTTGCCGCCGCTGTGCCGTGGGGCGCGCTAACGGGAACCCTTTTGGCGCCTGCGTTTACGGCGATGGGCATGCTGGCGAGCTTCTGGTCCAACTCCAACAAAACTAGTTTGTTTACCGGATTGGGCTTGTACGTCCTTTTTCTGCTGCCCTCACAATTGCCGGGCCGTGCACAAACTGGCCAAATGGGATCATTGCTGCAACAGGTGAATCCGATTGCCTCCACGAATCATTTTCTGTCGAAGATTCTGGTCAACAACCGAACATTCGAAGAGTGGTGGCCCTGGCTGGTCGCGCCCGCGGCGCTGGCCCTTTTGCTGTATGGTTTGCTGTTCCTTTGGGCTGCTCCGGATCTCCGCCTTGAAGGTGGAAAGGCCGGCAAGTTCTGGACAAAGCTGGGCCGTCTCATCGGCGTGTCTGTGATTGCCGGCATGATGCTGGTGTGGAGCGCAGCACCGGTCGCCGCGCAGGAATCATCCGTGCTTTACCAGGATTTGCAGATCACCATTGACATGGAACATCAAATGGTGAAAGCGGGAGATCACATTATCTATAACACGACTGTGACTAACAGTGGCACGGAAACTTCCGCGCCGCTGTGTTTGGCGATGAACATCATCAACCTTGATGCTGCCGGTGATATCGTTGATCCGGAAGACTGGTCGCCGCAACGAACGCAATACGTTGACGGCTTGGCGGCAGGCCAATCCGTCACCCATTCCTGGCGCGTCAATGCGATTTTGGATGGCGATTACTTGATTTACATGGTCGTTATTCCGGAGCCGCCGGGCCAGGAAGCCACCAGCCTGCCGGTCGCCAGCTCGGGCATTCACCTTGTTGTGACGCCGTTTACCAAACTCAATCCCGGTGGTGTGCTGCCCTATGCGATTGGAGGCCCGCTTGTGTTGATTTTGGGTATCGTGCTTCTTTACCGCATGCGGCGCCGGAAAATCGACATGGGCGAGTCGACGGAAGAATCCTAGCGGTTAAAGTTTTTGCTTTTGTGCTAAAAATTTCACTCATATTGTGCCACTTATTTTGCTTAAAAGAGTATCGGTTTGTTTGCCGTTAAATGTCTATTACCATGAATTCACGGAGGTAAGGATGCAGCGCAGCCAACGAAGGATGATTCTGCCGGTAACGATCCTTTTGGGATTACAGCTTTTCGCGTGCCAACAAAAGGCTGACGCCCCGCCTGATCTCGAAAAGTACGCCAAACTGGAGTACACCGGACAGGCGTTGCATCGTGTGCGATTGACCGCGAAACGGGCGGCAGAACTGGGTATTGCAACGGCCCCGGCTCGTGAAGAGAAAATCTCGGGACAGGTGCGCAAGATTGTTCCCACGGCTGCGGTGGTTTATGATCAAAATGGCAACACCTGGGTTTTTAAGAGTCCTGATTCACTGGTTTTTGTGCGCGAACGTGTCAGCGTCGAATACATTGACGGCGAGCGTGCGGTTTTAGTGGAAGGCCCGGAGGACGGCGCGCAAGTCGTAACGGTTGGAGCCGCGAACCTGTTCAATGATGCCTTCAGCCAGGTTGGTGATGGCCCGGTTGAAGGCAGAACCGAGGCCGGTGGAACGGCAGCAGGCTCGACCGGTACAATCACGATGCAAGAGGATGGCACGCTCAAAGTCGTGCATCGCGCCACCGGAGCGAGCGGCCTGACTGCTAATGTGGTCATTGAATACAAGCCGGGCGATGAAGACTATCAGAAACTTCTCGATCGCGTCAGAGGCTTGCAGGTCGGTGAGACCAAGAACATTGACCTGTTGTCTGAGAAATAAAAGGCAGTACGATTTCCGGTACAATTCATGCGAGAAGCGCAAGGAGTCAAGATGACAAAACGAGTGCAGAGGTTGGTTGGACTAACATTTCTTTTGGGTTCTTTTTGCCTGATGTTGGCATTCCGCGGCGAATCCGGTACCGCGACCGGCTCGGCAAAAAGCGTGGCGATGCAAGACAAGAAGGCGAACGGCACAGCACCGGACGTCGTCATTTATGCTTCTGACTTGCCAGAGAGCGCACTGTCGGAATTTGATTTTTGGCAAGACCCGGCTTCACCCGGCGGCAAGCTGGCCGGAACGCCCAACACCGGCGGGAATTTGGATCCTCCCCCGGAGAGCGACCCTCATGTGAAATTCAAGATCAAAGTTCAAAGCGGCGTCGCCTATCGCTGCTGGATTCACATGAAAGTCGGGGCGCCCAAAGGCGTATCGCAGGCGAACAAATTCTGGGTGCAATTCTCGGACGCGGTGGATAAGGCGGGCAACCCGGTTTTTAAGCCCGGCACGAAAAGTTACCTTACCGCGCAAGGCCCGACCAAGCAAGGCTGGGCCTGGGTAAGCTGTGATCTGGAAGGCGGCAAATCCGCTTCTGAGTCATTGGTCACGTTCCAAATCAGCGGTGAAGTCACCGTGCGCATGCAAGCCGGCATGGAAGGCGTTGGCTTCGATCAATTGGTATTAAGCCCGGTAAAGTACTTGGATAAACCACCTTCTGAAGCGATTGTAAAAAAATAATAATTGGAGAAAACGATGGAAACTGCAAAAACATTGTCAAAGACTGACGCTTCTGCTGCCGGATGGAGTAGTCTGCTTCTCACGTCTGTGAAGATAGCAGTTGTGGGCTTTGTGGTGCTGCAAGCGAAGGAATGGTTTGACGCCGGCATGTTAGACACGCCTGCCACCGCGATGGACGCGGGTTTGATTGCCGCCGGCGTTTTTGTGGTGAATGCCATCCTCAAGTTGCTAAAACTCTAGCCGGTTGATCGTAAAAGCGACGGTTTATTGAAAAAGGAGGAGCGACATGAGCAAGCTTGGCGTATTCCTATTTGTTGGGGTTATGTTCGGTTTGTCGCAGACCGGTGCGAGCCAATTCGTGAGCGATTCGACAAACGTGCAAACCGTTGCCGCCATAAAGCAAATGGATGATAATGCCTGGTTCACTCTGGAAGGGCACATTGTGAAGCAAGTTCGCGAAGAGAAGTATATCTTTCGCGATCAAAGCGGAGAGATCGAGGTCGAGATCGACAACGACAAGTGGAAAGGCCGCAAGGTTGATCCAGGCACCAAAGTCCGCATCGCAGGTAAGGTCGAGAAAGAGTGGTTAAGATCGATGGAAGTGGAAGTCAAACGCATCGAGTTGGTCGACGGCGAGATAAAAGCACAGGATGGTTCTAGCCCAGCCCGCTAGGCACGGTAGCGGGCCCGAGCTTGGGAAAAATTGCGCCCGCCGAAGGAAAGTCAAACAGGCTTTCCTTTTTATTTTGCCCAAATCTTCCGGGCGTTTAGACACTGGGTGCTCATTGCATCTGCTTCGTGAGACCGTTGCAACTCACTTAGATTAAGCTTGAGGCAGTAAGGAGACTGTATGACATGCAAAAAGATTTCCGTTGTGTTTGCCCTGATCACGACCGCTATTGTTCTGCAACCCATGATCGGCATTTCCCAGGAATTGTTGCCGGGGTATTTGCGTGATCGCGGCCCGGGAATGCCGTTGTCGCAATTCGGCACCTACATCGAAAAAGGCGAATTAAAAATCTATCCTTTTTACGAGTACTACCGCGACAAAAATGCCGAATACAAACCGGCGGAGTTGGGTTATGGTTTGAATCAGGATTTCCGCGGCCGTTTCCGCGCCAACGAAGGTTTGATCTTTTTGGCCTACGGTTTTTCGAACAAGCTCGCCGTTGAATTTGAAATGGCGATGATTTCCGCTAAGCTCGACAAATCTCCGCAGGATCCCTCCGCCATGCCGGCAAGACTTGAGAAATCGGGGCTGGGCGATGTGGAAGGTCAAATTCGCTATCGCTGGAATCGTGAGCGGCCCAACACGCCCGAATTTATCAGTTATTTCGAAACGGTTTTTCCGACCGCGGAAAAGCATAGTCTTATTGGCACCAGCGACTGGGAATTCAAATTCGGTTCGGGCTTGATTAAAGGATTTCGTTGGGGTACGATCACGCTGCGTGCGGCGGTCGAATATGCAGCGGCAGAAAAAGCCGCCGGCCCGGGCGAGTATGCCATTGAGTATCTAAAACGCGTATCCGATAATTTCCGCGTATTCTTCATGCTGGAAGGCACCGAAGATGAAGTCTTTTTGATTCCCGAGATTCAGGCGCATTTCAGCCGGGTTGTGGTGCTCAAAGTCAACAGCGGCTTTGGTATTACTTCAAAAGCGACAGATTTTGCACCGGAAATCGGCCTGATGTTTTCGGTGCATTAGAGTCGCCGGCAAAATGATTCAATCGCAAACCATTATAACTCATCTTGCCAGTGAATTGTTTTGCCCAACTTGTGCTCAAGGAGTCGACATGAAAAGACGATTGCGAATTCTCACCACAGCGACCTTCCTTTTCGGTGCCTACGGCTTGTCGTTTGCAGGCGCAGGCAACGGGCCCAATCCACCTGAATCGTTTACCAAAGCGCATGTTCACTTTGAACAGAACGCCACAGATGAGGACGTCGAAGTTGTGTTCGAAGTCAAGGGCGGCCCCGAAGGCCTCACCAAACTCACGGTGGTCTCTCCTGACGGCCGCACCGTTGTCGATTTCAAAGCGCCCGATGCTTCCACCTTAGGAATTCGCCAGTTCCGTTTCGAATCGCCGGAGCCCAGGGATGTTGCGGGCTTGAAAGCCGCTTATCCGGAAGGCGTTTACACGTTTTCTGGTGAAACCGCCGCCGGCGTCAAATTGGAAGGCAATTCCACATTGAGTCACACGCTGCCGGCGACGACGTCGTTTGTTCAACCCAAAGCCGAAGCAGAGGGCGTGCCGGTTAAAAACCTCGCGATCGCCTGGGCGCCGGTCAAGAACGTTGCGGCTTATCTCATCTATATCGAACAAGACGACTTGCAGGTAGAATTCACGGCAAGATTGGCCGGAACTGCGTCTAAATTTGCAGTGCCCGACGGTTTTCTCGTTCCAGGCACGCAATACACGCTGGGACTCGGAACGGTAACAGAAGATGGCAATGTTTCGATTATTGAGACCTGGTTTACAACGGCTGAAACGAACTGAGGGATGGCGCCGATGCAAGCTCTTTCTCGACTCATGGCATCTTTTGCAGTGGTGTTACCGATTGGCCTTTGTGAAGCACAGGAAGATCGTCAAAGCAGCAGTTCGCGCGGCAAATTTTTGTACGAAGAATATGCCGGTTGCGCAAGTTGCCATGGCTTCGATGGCACGGGCAACGTGGAGGGGCTGAAGCTCGATCCCCCACCGCCGGATTTGACCGATTGCAGTTTCAATTCGCGCGAGCCGCGCCGTGATTGGAGCGCCGTGATAGCGCGCGGGGGCGAGGCGCGCGGACTTTCCATGAGCATGCCCGCCTATGGCGAGGTGCTGACCGCAGCCCAGATCGACACGATTATTGATTATCTCAAGACATTTTGCACGGACACCGGCTGGCCCCAGGGTGAGTTGAATTTTCGGCGGCCGCAGATCACTTCAAAAGCCTTTCCTGAAAATGAAGCGTTGCTGATTCCAACCTATACCAATGACGCCCGGACATCGACGGTCACCAAGCTGGTTTATGAGAGGCGTCTGGGCCGGAAGGGTCAGTGGGAAGTCGCCGTGCCGTTCGCCACGGAATCAGGCCCGGCTTTGTCTTCCGGCATCGGCGATGTTGAAGTGAGTGTGAAACACGTGCTTGCCCATCGCCCTGCATCGATGTTCATCTTCAGCGGCGGACTTGAAGCAGCCGCGCCCACCGGAAAATCTGAAATTGGTATTGGCAACGGAACGTGGAAGCTTGCCCCCTTTCTGGCTGCCGGCAAAGGTTTTGACGGCTTTTATGTGCAATCCAGCGTGAAGTTCGAAGCGCCGTTGGAATCAGAGGCCGGCGAAAATGAATTACTTTATAACTTTGCCCTCACAGTGCCGGTGACCAAAGAGAAAAAGGGGCTGATTCCCATGCTTGAGTTCAATGGAATCACGGCGACCGAGTCCGGCAAGACGGAATTGTTTATCACGCCGCAGTTTTATTACGGCCTGGTCCGCCGCGGCCATATTGCGGTTTCATTTGGCAGCCAAATTCCGGTGAGCAGCGAGCGGCCGTTTGACTATCGTCTCGTCGGATTCTTGCTATGGGAATATGCCGACGGCGGGCTTTGGTGGTGATGTCACTAAAGGTCCATTTGGAAATTGCCGTTAGAAACTATTCGTCAAAATTAGCAGCGTATTCTCCAGCTTTATATTGGAAGGAGGTTCATTATGCGCAAGCCATTTTACTTAGCTTTTTTGCTCGCCCTCATGCTTGGGCTGTTGCTCTGCTGTAGTTCTTCAGAAAAAACGGAAGCGGCAGCCCAACCCTCCGTTTTAGCAAATGGCGCCTCAGCCGCGCCCGCGGCAGAGGGTAAACAAATGCAATATCGCGCCGTGTGCATTGAAAAACAGGCTCATGCCGGCAACGAGTATGTCTTGAGCAAATGGCTTGATGACAAGGAAAAGGCCAACAGCTTTGGGCAGTATCACGGCGACTTCAAAGAAAAAGGCCACCGGTGGCGAGTCGATGAGCGCGTTAAGCCAGCGAGCAAGCCTTGATCGTCTGGCATTGCGGATAACCTTGAGCAACTCGCG
Organism: Cytophagia bacterium CHB2; assembly: GCA_030263535.1. Taxonomy (NCBI): domain Bacteria; kingdom Pseudomonadati; phylum Bacteroidota; class Cytophagia; species Cytophagia bacterium CHB2. The sequence goes on along the minus strand of SZPB01000156.1, from coordinate 6,137 downwards.
ATTAAGAACATTCCTTATCCGGAGAGGCGGGCAAGCAGCGCCCACGTGCGGAAAATGCGTCTGGCCGTTTTTTATCTGAAGAGAAAGGTATGTTGAAAAAACTTCTCATCCTGGTGTTCGTGCTCATCGCCCAGGGTTCATTCGTATCGGGCCAGGATCGGCAAAACGCGACCATTCATGGGTTTATTTACGACGCGGCCAACGGTGAAGCGCTGATTGGTGCGAATGTTTATTTGGATAAAACCAAAATCGGCAGCAGCACGAATCTCAGCGGCTACTACGCCATCCCGCATGTTCCAGTTGGCGCTTATACCGTCATCGTGCGCCATATCGGGTATCAGTCTTATAAACAAGAAACCTCGCTGGCGGAGGGCGAGGCGAAGACGATCACAGTGAGTCTGCAAGCCCAAAGCATCGTCACCGAAGGCGTCGTCATTTCCGGAGATTCGATTCCCGCGCAGAGGTTGTACGAACGTGAGCTTTCAACGCTTGAAATTTCACTGCGCCAAATCCAGCAGATTCCGCAAGTGGTGGAAACCGACTTGTTGCGGTCGCTGCAAACATTGCCGGGCATCATGCCGGTGTCCGATTTTTCCTCCGCGCTGTATGTGCGCGGCGGCACGCCGGATCAAAATCTCTATTTGATGGACGGCACGGATGTTTATAATCCCGAGCACGCGTTTGGCGTTTTCTCCACGTTCAATACGGATGCCATCAAGCAAATCGAGCTTTCCAAGGGCGGGTTCAGCGCGAAGTACGGCGGGCGTCTGTCCTCGGTTCTCAGCGTGACCAATTTCGACGGCAATCGTGAGCGCTTCGAAGCATCCGGATCCATCAGCCTGTTGAGCGCCAAAACCACTCTGCAGATGCCGCTCGGCAAGTCCAGCTCGCTTTCAGGCTCGTTGCGGCGAACGTATTTTGATCAAACCGTTGCCAAGTTTGTGGAGGAAGTGCCGGATTATTATTTTCTCGACGGCAACCTCAAAGCGTTCTTTGATCTCAACAGCAAAAATAAATTGACGATCAGCGGTTACGGCAGCACTGACGATTTGAATTACACGTTCAATAAAAAAGTGCGAGATCAGGCTGCGCTGAAGTACGATTGGGGCAACCGCACCGGCAGCGTGCGTTGGACGCGCATTTTTTCTCCGCAACTGTTTGCTAATTTGTGGATCACCGGCAGCCGGTTCGACTCCAATGCCGATTTCAGCCAATTGTTCGATTTTGTATTCACGGAAAAAAATTATATCTCCGACGTTTCGTTCAAGGGTGATTTTGAGTATCATCTGTCCAAAACAGTGCGGGCAGATCTTGGCTTTGAGCAAAAAAATCTTCATCTCGTTTACAAGCATGAAACGCAGAGCGGCATTATCGACATCGACCACAAACCCAGGCACTATGCCGCCTATTTTTCGGGCAATTGGCAGCCCGCCATAAGATGGGATTTGGTTGCCGGTTTGCGTTACGACTTTTTTGAGGGCGAGAAGAAATTCAAAAATTTAGCGCCGCGTTTTGCAGCAAAGTACCGGCTTACGGATTCCTTCAATGTGAAGGCCGCGGGTGGCACTTACTATCAATATTTGCACCGTGTGCCGCGAACATTTATCGCAGACAATTGGGTGGCTTCGGATCGCGCGCTCAAGGAATCCTCTGCGCAACATGCCATTGCAGGAATCAGCAAGGATTTTGGCTCCGGCTATCAAGTTGAGATCGAAGCCTACTACAAAGACTATCAGAACGTTTACGCTTTCAACGAGAATTATAAAGTGGACATCACGCCGCAGGCGTTTGACGGCGATGTCCCGATTTACACGCAAACCGAGGCGATCTTTCATCGTGGCGACGGCGACAGCAAAGGCCTCGAGTTTTTATTGCGCAAAGAGCAAGGCGTCTTCACCGGGTGGCTGAGTTACAGTCTGGCGCGGACAAGGTACGCGTTCGACCGCATCAATCAGGGCAAAGCTTTTGCGCCCCGGCACGATCGCGCGCATGTCTTCAATATTGTGGGCAACCTCGATTGGAAGAATTTCAAACGCCGGTTGCGCAAACAAGATTTGATACAACACAAAACCAACTGGCGCCTCGGCGTCATCTTCGTTTACACCAGCGGGCAACCCATCACCCTGCCTGGCTCACATTATTTTGTGAGCACGGCGCCGGATTGGGATTTTGCCAGTCCGGAAGTTTTTCCCAGTGTGATCAACGGCTTTCGCTTGCCGCCCTACATGCGCCTGGACGTGAGTATTACCTATGAAAAACACTACAGAAATTGGACAATGCTGCCCTACCTTCAGATTTTCAATGTTGGTTACCGCAAGAACGTCTGGTTTGTTGATTATGATGCCATCCCCAGTAGTTCCGGCGCCGTTCTGACCCCGGTGATTGACCCGATCGCGATGTTCCCGATTCTGCCAACGCTGGGCGTGAATTTTAAGTTTTAGCGCAAAACGGTTCATTCAAAATCCGCCGTTTCGCCTGATGATCTGAGTGCATAATATGAACAAATTGAACGCAGTGATGAGTCTGGTTGTGATGATGCTCGCCGCCTGCGGGGAAAGCAATCTTTCTATTACGGAGGCAACGTATCAGCCCAAGATTGCCGTGCAAGGCATTCTCATACCCGGCCAGGTTCCTCAGATTAAAATCAGTAGAAATTTTCCCGTGAATGTCGTCATCGATCCGGCCGACATAGCGATACCGAACGCCAGCGTCACCATCAGCGACGCTGCCGGCGCTCGGCGCACGCTGCTCTACAATCCGCAAACCCAGGCCTATGAAGCGCAATTCGATGTTGCTTACAATACAACCTACACACTCAACGTTGAGGCTGGCATCGACGGCCGGACATTGCATGCGAGTGCAACCACAACCGTTCCCAACGCCGGCTTTAAGATATTAGAAGAGCGTTCGAACTTGGGAAGCATGGTCTATCGCCAACGCGACGCCCAGGGCAATCTAATCAATTTTGATGTCGTCTTCGAACGGTCGCCGGGCACGGGGTACTATCTAGTCTCGCTGGTCGCGCTTGATGCGGATACTTCGAAATTTATTTACGATAATCCGTTTCGAGAACTGACGGCGGAAGACGTCTTTACGGATTTCGAAGAATACAAATATCTGTACTACTGGCTGCAAGACCGGCCATTGACGCCCGGCATATCGAACACCGAAATTCTTTCCTTGTTTACCTTTTTTTACAGCAGGTATCGCGTGATCATCTATGCCGCCGATCGCAACTTCCGCGATTTTCAAATAACGCATGAATTGCTGCAAGGCATCGACGGTAACTATCATGAGCCGGCTTTTCATATCGAGGGCGATGGCATCGGCGTGTTCGGATCAGCCGTTGCTGATACGGCTTATTTTGAGATCTTGCGGCCTTGACGCCAGATCGTTCTATTCCTGCTTGCAAACAATTTCGAGAAATACAAACGAGCATGTCCGCCATCCGCAAACTGGTTTTATTGATCTTCCTCTTTGGAACACTCAGTGTCGGCGTGGAATTGTTGTTGTTGGGTCACGTTGAAAGTTTCTGGCAATTGGTGCCTTTGGTCCTTATCGCTGCCAGCCCCGTCGCGCTCGTCTTTCATGTTGTTGCTCGAAATGCGGCCAGCATCAAAATTTTTCAGTTGTTGATGTTGCTCTTTATTTTGAGCGGCTTTGTTGGGATTGGCCAGCATTATAAAGCCAAGATCGAATTCAAATTGGAAATAAATCCTTCGCTTAGCGGGCTGGAGTTGTTTCGTGAGGCCCTAACCGGCGCAACCGTGCCCCCGGTGCTCGCGCCGGGAATGATGTTGCAATTGGGTTTGTTGGGCTTGGCTTTCACGTACCGACATCCCACAATCCTCAAAACGGCTCAAAAAAGTGAACCAACAACAAACGGAGAGTGACATGAAGCTGCTCAAATTGTTCTTTGGAACTGCACTTGCGTCTCTGCTTCTGGCCGGCAACGCCGATGCCCAACTCGGACGCCAGCAGGGTTTGCTCGATCCCAACATTGCTGGAGAAAAAGAATTGCTCGCGCTGCCGCATATGAATGCGGAGCTGGTAAAAGGCCTGCTGGAGAACCGGCCTTTTTTGAGCATGACGGACTTGAATGCCTTCTTGAGTAAATCACTCAAGGCGGAGCAATTGACGGAATTGTATGGAAAACTTTTCCTTCATCTCAACCTGAATACGGCCCCCGAGGCGGAAATCATGATGATTCCGGGCGTGGGAAAACGTATTGCGCATGAGTTCGAAGAGTACCGGCCCTACAAATCACTCGCGCAATTTCGCAAAGAAATCGGAAAATACGTGGACGAAAAGGAAGTGGCGCGCCTCGAGCAATATGTTTTCGTGCCGATCAATCTGAATACGGCCGGCGACGAAGATATTCTCAGCATTCCCGGCAGTGGCAAACGCGTGTTGCACGAGTTCAAAGAATATCGGCCCTACAAAAACCTCGAACAGTTCCGCCGCGAGATGGGCAAATATTGGAACGCCAAAGAAGTTGCACGACTCGAGCGTTATATAACGTTGGATTAAGCGCAAATTGAAAGTTTTCTTGCGCCAATTCAGGGTTAGATCTTAGAGTGATTCAGTTTTACCCATGAATGTGTCTTAATCTTCAAGGATGAAAACACTATGCGAAGTTACTTGGGAAAAAAAATGCCGTATTATCTTGCTTTGGTTTGCACGTATTGTTTTGCCTCTGCTTGCAGTTTCTCAAATAACGACGAACAAAAACGTGTTCTCAACCCCCGACCGGTTCCAGAGTTTTCGATCCCCGATCGGAATCCGGCGGAAAAGTACATCTATTTCATTGCCATTGGAGACCAGGGCAAGGGCGGCGAAGACCAAAGACACGTTGCCGAGTTGATGAACGAAAAGGCTCGAAACGACTCTCTTCATTTTGTGATTACACTGGGCGACAATTTCTATAACGACGGTGTGACTTCAGTTTACGATATACAATGGCTCCAAAAATTCGAAAACATGTACGACCTGTCTCACCTCGATGTTCCTTTTTATGCCTCTCTCGGTAATCATGATTATCACAACGACAATGCGTGGCATCAGGTGGAATACAGCAAGATTAGCAAAAAATGGAAGATGCCGCATAACTATTACACGTTCTCGAGGAAGATTGATGAAAATTCTTCTGCACAGTTTTTTGTATTGGATTCACAGCAAATCAAAGAGCGCGACGATCACGATGGTAAACAACTCGCCTGGCTCGAACGCGAGCTAGGCGCTTCCACCGCCACCTGGAAAGTCGTTTACGGACACCATCCTTTATTTTCATATGGCAAACATGGTAATGTCAGCGCGATGATCGAAAATGTGCAGCCGCTTCTGGAAAAATACCGGGTGGATGCGTATATCGCCGGGCACGATCATGACCGCCAGCTTCTCGGACCGCGGAACGGCGTTTTCTATATCGTATCCGGTACCGGCTCTAAAAGCCGCAACACCAGTTATGGCGACATGACGGTTTTCGCTGAAACCAATTTGGGCTTTGCATGGTTTCGTGTTTCTCCAATTGAGTTTCATGTACAATTCATCAATGCGGAAGGCAAGATTGAATATGCGCACACATGGACAAAAGATATGCGCCACCACGATCCCTCAAAATTTACGACAAAGTAAGCACGGGCGGTTTTGGGCAATTATGCTCTGTGGGCATATGCTGGCATGGCAAAGCCTCGGCGATGCCCAGGAATTGCAGAATCCGCCCAGGCAAAGCTCGTTCACGTCCCTCGTTTCAACAGTGGGCGGGGATGTTTCCCACGTTTTCTCCTCGCCCTTGCGTTTTAATCATAAAGACGGATTGCAACTTCTCGTGCTCACAGCCACTACCGTCATCTTTGTCACTTCGCTGGACCAGAACATTGATCAAGATTTTATTGAGCGGGATGATTTTTATATCAAGCCGGCAAGCAAGTTGGCCCAAATTGGTGATGCTTATGACAAGCTTTCTGCGGAATATGTTCTTGCCGGCTTGTCAGTTCCCATGCTGGCCGGCGGTTTGGTTTTAAAGGATAAAAAGTTGATGACCACGAGCCGGGTGATGATCGAATCTTTTTTGATCGCCGGCGCCATAACTCAGATCGGGAAAAAAATTTCCGGCCGGGCACGCCCGTACACCGGCA
>SZPB01000155.1 GCA_030263535.1 Cytophagia bacterium CHB2 | reverse complement strand
CGCCTGATTTTTTATCCTTTGGCATTGGGTTTTGGCGTGTTATATTTTGCGGCAAATATACTCACCGAAAATTCTTTATGAAAGCTCAAAGCCATGCCTCCCATCTATCTGATTGACGCCAGCCCGTACATTTTTCGCGCCTATTTTTCGATTCCGGGCTCGATTCGCACGCCGGAGGGCGCACCGGCCAATGCCGTTTATGGTTACACCGCATTCTTGCTCGATTTGTTGAAACGCGAGCAACCCTCTCATCTTGCGGTTGCCTTCGACGGTAGTTTGACCACGTCGTTCCGCAACGAGATTTATCCCGCTTACAAAGCGCAGCGCGAATTGCCGCCGGCGGAATTGGAGGCGCAGCTTGACGCGTGTTGGGAGGTGACCAAGGCTCTGGGCATGGCGGCCTACATCGACGATCGCTTCGAAGCAGATGACATCATCGGCACGCTCATCGCAAAACTCGCCAAGCACGAGGGAAAGTTCGTCGTTGTCTCCGGCGACAAAGATCTCGCGCAACTGGTCAACAAACGGGTGACGTTGTGGGATTTTGCCAAAGACCGGCGCTTTGACGAGAAGGCCGTGAAACAGCATTTCGGTGTGCGGCCCAATCAGATCATCGATTTGTTGGCGTTGATGGGCGACGCGGTCGACAATATCCCGGGTGTGAAGGGCATCGGCGAGAAAACGGCAGTGGCATTGCTGGAGAAGTTTGCAAGCATTGAAGATATTTTTGAAAAATTGGAGCGCGTCGAAAAAATGGCCGTGCGCGGAGCTGCTGCCATTCGCGCCAAACTCGAGCAGGGCCGCGAACACGCTTTTCTCTCAAAAGACCTTGCCACGATTTCAACCAAAGCGCCGGTCAAAGCCAATTTGCGCGCGCTGCAATATAACGGCGCGGATCGCCAACAAGTGGAAGCGCTGTTTGACCAACTCGGCTTTGGGCGTATTCGCGAGAGAATTCCGCGGTGGAAAGATGGGAGGTAACCAAAAGTAAATCTAACTTTGGTAGATTACAGCGTTTTTCGCATGTGTGTGTGCAAGTTAGTAATCTTGCCTCTTTTGTGGGGCGCAGTCGCACTCTCGAATTTAATGGCTTTGAGAGCCGCCCGCATAGGGGGCGGCGACCACAAACCCTAACGAGAAACACTGACCGGTCACTATTTGTGCCCCCAATGTTCCACCATGTAACCGCTGCAAGTGGCCGGTCAGTCGCATATTGTATTCTTCAAAAGGCTTTCACAGAAGGATTGCAATCAGGCTATCATGCTCAGGCCTGGCGCCAAAAACCCCTTTTGTGATTTCCTGATGCCAGCACTTCATTCTCAACCTTCATCGCAGCAACAGCATCTTGCGCGTTTGTTTAAAAGCTTGCCCTGAGCCCGTCGCAGGGGCACTCGCCGTCAACGTGTAGTAGTAAAGGCCGGAAGTCAGCGCCGAGGCGTCGAAACTGACAGTATGCCGCCCGGCGGGTTTGCGCGCTTCCAGCACGGTCGCCACTTCTTCCCCGAGGAGGTTATACACCTTCAAAGTGACAAAACCGTTTTGCGGCAGGGAAAATTCGATGGCTGTTGTCGGATTGAAGGGGTTAGGGTAATTCTGCATTAGCCCAATTTGAGTTGGAAGTTCTGAAGGTTCTACGTCAATGGAAGTAGGATTCTTTGTGTAAGCATAAGCATATAATCCTCCGTCACTGACAAGAAAGATTGTTTCATCTGAAGATACTGCTATATCATCAATGGGAACAATATCATCACGATGTGCCGTGTTGGTAAAAGAACTGCCATCATAAGTATACGCGCGCAAACCATCCGTACCATTGGCCAGAAAAATGGTTCCATCAGGTCCTACTTCCACTTTGATTGCGCTATTATCTTCGCCTCCGACAACAATATTTGCCGTGTTGGTGAAAGAAGTGTCATTAAAAGAATAAGCCGACAAATGGGTGTTATCCCACCCGCCCCTATCACGGGTGGCGAGAGCGAGAAAGACCGTGCCGTCTGCTCCAACCGCCACGTCCGCGGCATCAAGGCTAATGTCAATTTGTGCGGTATTGGTAAAAGAACTGCCGTCATAGGTCCAGGCCCATAGGCTGTCATCACTGGCCTGAAAGATGGTACCGTCAGGAGCGACTGCGATATAACCACTTCCATTATCTGTATGTGCCGTGCTAGTGAATATGGTATCTTCACGCGTATAGGCCCACAAACCACCGTAAGAAATAAAAATGGTGCCGTCAGGACCGAACGCAATATCCCCTCTGTGCAAGGATGCATTAAACCTGGAGAATGATGTACCATCGTAACTATATACTTGATAAAATGTAGTGCCAAAAAGATAACCAACCCTGAGGAAAACAATACCTTGAGCATCGACTGCCAGGTTCCTGGTGGTGAAAGTATCATCATAATATGCAGTGTTGGTGAAAGAACTGCCATCATAACTGTAAGCAAATAAACCGGCACCTGCGACAAAAACGGTGCCGTTCGGTCCGACTGCCACGTAACGGGCATCACCAACGTCAGCGATGTGTGCAGTTTGGGTGAAGGTATGGGGCAGTTGAGCATAGGTCGTTGCGCCACACCCAAAGATTATTATGCCAAGCAAAAAACTTTTTCTCCACATGGTTTGCTCCTGTAATTTTGGGATTCAAGTTAAAAGAATCATCGCAGCAACAACATCTTGCGCGATTGCTTGAAAGCTTGCCCTGAGCCATTCGAAGGGCCTGCCGTCAACGTGTAATAGTAGATACCGGAAGTCAGCGCTGAGGCATCGAAACTGACGATATGCCGTCCGGCAGGTTTGTGCGCTTCCAGCAAGTTCGCCACTTCCTCTCCGAGGAGGTTATACACCTTCAAAGTGACAAAACCGCTTTGTGGCAGGGAAAAAGCGATGGTCGTTGTCGGGTTGAAGGGGTTGGGGTAGTTTTGGGAGAGTGCAAACTTTTCCGGCATTTCCGTCGCTCTTGCTTCCACACCTGTGGTGATGAGATTGTTCTCATACCACGCGATTTTATTATCATTTGCGGAAGCGGAAAGCACATCGATATCTCTGTCGCTATCCATATCTGCTGCAAATACTTTAAGAGCCAGATCCGCATCGGTAGTGATGACATGGACGGTAAAATTTTCATTGCCGTCATTCTCATACCAGGCGACTTTGTCATCATTCTGTGAAGCAGAAATCACATCGATATCCCCATCACCGTCAAGATCGGCTGTATCAACCCAAAGGACGGAATCCGCATCTGTTGTAATCGTATGCGTAGTGAAAGATAAATTGCCGTCGTTTTCATGCCAGTTAATTTCATCAATTTCAGGAGTAGTGGAAATCAGGTCTACATCTCCATCATCATCTAAATCGGCAATTTGGAGCGCAAAGAAACCATTGGGTCCAGTTATAATATCATTTGCCGTAAAATTCTCATTGCCATCATTCTCATACCAGCTAATCGCCCCTCCGGTAGACCACTCACTGGAAAGCAAATCCCAATCTCCATCGCCATCAACATCGGCTGCACGGATGACGGTGGCGTTGTTCAAACCGGTTGCGATAGGATGGGTGGTAAAATTCTGGCTGCCGTCGTTCTCAAACCAGATAAGCCGGTCATCTACGCAGGCAGCGGCAAGCACATCCATGTCACCGTCTTCATCCAAATCAACTATATCCGTAAAAATAGCGCAGTCATAACCGGTTATGAGGGTGTGGGTGGTAAAATTCTCATTCCCATCGTTTTCATGCCAGGCAATGCGATCACCATCAGCAGCCGCGGAAATCACATCGATATCCCCATCGCCGTCCAGGTCAACCGGGCGGGCTTCGACGGCGCCAGCCTGTCCGGTGGCAACAGTATGGGCAGTGAAATTCTGGCTGCCGTCGTTTTCATACCAGGTGATTTCGCCCGAAAAATAGTCAGCGGAAAGTACATCCATGTCCCCGTCCCCGTCCATATCCGCCGCCGCAACACCGGTAGCGCCAGAGGCGTTTGTTGTGATAGTATGGGCGGTAAATTCCACCTGAGAAAAAACACCCGAGGCCGAACTAAAAAGAGCCACGAACAGCGCCGAAAAGATTTTCATGATGCCATCTCCTTTCAATGAGTACATTGATTAGTTGATTTTGGTCGAACAATGTCACTTTTCGTGATAAAATAATAAAAAGTAGGGAGGCAATTCGACCAGAGATGAATCAAATGATGCCAAAATCGGGTCAAATTACACGATTACCCGGGAGAAGAAACACTTCCTCCTTGAGCACACAACAAATACGTCTTGCTTTTCAGATGGATTTAGTATATTTTTTATACCATTATGGTATTCGAATTTGACCCGGAGAAGAGTGCTTCGAATAGAAACAAGCACAACATCGATTTTGTCGAGGCCCAAGATTTATGGGACGATCCGGATCGCGTGGTCATCCCAGCCAAAAATCTCGATGAGCCACGTTATCTGTTAATTGCGAAACGCGATGGTCTCATTTGGTCGGCCATCTATACAGTCCGCGGACAAAATATCAGGATTATATCGGTGAGAAGGTCGCGAAGGAATGAAGAGGAGCTTTATGAAAGCTGAAGAATTCGACAAGAAATTCGATCAGGGGGACGACATTTCCGAGCATTTGGATATATCGAAGGCCGAAAGGCCCGGCCAAAAGCAAAGACGCGTTAATGTTGATTTCCCCCTCTGGATGATACATTCTCTGGACCAAGAGGCACGCCGGTTGGGTGTTACGCGGCAGTCAATAATCAAGGTATGGATTGCGGAGAGATTGAGAGAGGCATCGGCGCAAAGTGCAAAACCAAACGGCTAGATGGTTGGATGGCTAGATGGCCAGTTTCTGGTTTGTAAGTTTGATGAGTCCGTTAATTTCTTTGGGAAGCAAGGAGAGCTGCTGGTAGATACTTTCGTACTCTTGTGGCGTTATCAGGCCGCAAACTCTCGATTTTTCATTCCAATCGAGCGCTTCTTTGACGGAGCCATAACTTTACCTGATGAGATTTGACAATCAAAATCAGTAATGAATTGTAGTCCTGCCCCCTTGTGGGGCATTGTTGCAGTCACGAACTTCGCAGCTCCGACAGCCGCCCACAAGGGGCGGGGACTACGAAAGATTACCGAACTTGATTTTGTCTTTTTTGTGGAACCTGCCGAAGCCTTCGGCGAGGTTGGCTGAAACTGAATCAACTCTATCAAACCAGCTATCCAGCCATCCAACCATCAAACTATCCAACCATTCAACCATTTTTCCCCCATTCGGAGGGCGGCTTGCCAAACTGCTCGCGAAAGCACTCGGCAAAATAGGAAGGATTGTTGAAACCCACCTCGTAGGCAATTTCAACGATGGTGGCGCTTTTCTTTTCCAAAAGTTGGGCGGCGCGTTTCAAACGCAGGGTGCGAATAAAGACATTGGTCGAGAGACCCGTCAACGCCCGCAGCTTGCGGTTCAACGTCGAACGGCTCATGCCGATCGCGCGGCAGAATTGCTCGATCTGAAAATCGCTGTCAGATATGTTCGCTTCGACGGTATCGAGGGCTTGCTGCAAAAACTTTTCATCGATGGAGGTGACGGTAATATCTTTCGGCTGTACGCTCATCTCACGGCTGAACCGCTCGCGCAGCCTTTGCCGTTGCGCGATCAAATTTTTCACCCTGATTTGCAGCTCGCGGGCATCGAAGGGTTTGGTGAGATAATCATCCGCGCCGATCTCCAGGCCTTCAAGTTTATCCTCCTGTCCGGCGCGCGCGGTCAGCAAAATAACCGGAATGTGGCTGGTTCTCTGGTCAGTCTTGAGCTTCTCGCACAACGCAAATCCATCCATTATCGGCATCATCACGTCGCTGACGATCAAATCGGGAGTTTTCTTGCAAGCGACTTGAAAACCCGCTTCGCCATTCTCTGCTTCCACAATCTCATAGTCCTGATTCAATGAGTTGCGCAGGTAGCGCCGCATGTCATCATTGTCTTCGACGATGAGAACCAGCGGTCGCTCGGCGCTCTTCATTGCTGGCACCGTATCGAGATTGGTCACTTCTTCGGTATCCATCAACTCAAGCGGCTGCTGTGACGGCTTTGCCCTCTCCCCATCTGTCAAGTGCTCAACGATCTCATCATCAGACAAATGCTCGCGCCCGAGCGGGAGCAGAACCGTGAAGGTCGAGCCTTTGCCAACTTCACTCTCCACACGAATCTTGCCGTGATGCAGCTCGACGAATTCCTTTGCCAGCGCCAATCCGATTCCGGTACCGCCTTGCTCGCCGGTCAAAGCCTCGCTCGCCCGATAAAACCGGTCGAAGATGTGCGGCAGGTGGTCTTTCGGGATGCCGATGCCAGTGTCCTTTACCGTGAGCTGAACGAATTGATCGATTTCTGATTTCGGATTCCGGATTGCGGATTTCCTTTTCTCCCATTCCTCCGCAATCTGCAATCCCAAATCCACAATCACAATTTCCACAATTACCTTCCCGCCTTCCGGCGTGAACTTGAACGCATTGCTCAAAAGATTATAAACGATCTTCTCCAATTTTTCGGCGTCGAAATAGGCGATCATGGGTTGCTCCGGGAAGTGCAAGTTCATCGTGATGTTCTTGCTTTCTGCCAGCGAGACAAATGACGCAGCCCATTCCTTGATTTTCGGCACGATGTCATCCGCACGGGCGCGCAGCGGCATGCGGCGCGCCTCGATTCTGGAGAGATCGAGCAGTTGCTCGACGAGCCGCTGCAGCCGGCGCGCGTTTCGTTGCATGACGCGCAGATCTTCGCGCCTCTCTTTATCATTAATTGCGGGCAATATTTTTTCGACCGGTCCGAGCATCAAAGTGAGCGGTGTGCGGAATTCATGTGAAATGTCGGCAAAAAAACGCGATTTCATTTGGTCGACTTCTTGTAACTTCTGCGCCTCGAAATCTTTCTTTTCAAGCTCGTTCTGGAGTTGTGTCCGTCTCAATTCGAATCTTCGCAAGCCGTATAAAGCCAGCCCAAACAGGGTGACATAAACCGTGTATGCCCAGCCGGTTCGCCACCACGGCGGGCTGATGTTGATGACGAGCGCGGCGCCTTCTTCGTTCCAAACGCCGTCGTTATTGGAGCCTTTGACGCGCAAAGTGTATTCACCGGGATCGAGGTTGGTGAGCGTCACTTCATGTTTATTGCCGAGGTGAATCCAATCATCATGGAAGCCTTCCAGCTTGTAGGCGTATTGATTCTTGTGCGGGGCGCGATAGTTGAGCGCGGCAAATTCAAAAGTCAGCGTGTGGTCTTCATGAGTGAGATCGAAGCGACGCTTTTCGGTAACGCCCTTTTCGATGATGGCTTGGCCCGACGCTTCGCTGCTGTTGTAGCGGACAAATCTGGTAAACACCACCGGCGGGAGGTGCGGGTTGTCGCGGATGCTGTCGGGTTGCACATAATCGACGCCGTTCTCGCCGCCCAAAAACAACTCACCGGTTCGGCTCTTAGTGCTGACATTCCAGAGGTCGTATTTCGTGTGCAGCAGTCCGTCGGAATAGTCAAAGTTTTTAAAGGTCGCGCTGCGCGGATTAACCCCGTGGGATACAGATGAGCTTTGAGACGAATGCCCTTGAACAAGATTATCCCACGGGGTGAACCGCGACAAGCCGTTTAGGGTCGTCAGCCAAATTCGGCCATGATCATCTTCCAAAATGCTGGTGATGTAGTTGCTCGCCAGGCCGTGCTTCTCCGTGTAAATGGTCACCTGTCCGGTCTCAGGATCGAGCTTGTTCAACCCGCCATACCAGGGCGCCGCCCACAGTATTCCTTCCCGGTCTTCATGCACGACGCCCACCCAACCATGACTCAGGCTGTTCGGGTTGTCTGGCTCGTGGTTAAACTGTATTAATTCATTACTTCCGGGATTCAATGCGAAAATGCCATAGTTCATGGTTGCAAACCATAGCCTGCCGGATTGACCCTCGGAGATCGAGTGAACGCCATTCCTTTGATTCCGACCGGAGGATATCTCCTGAACGAATTCAATGCGGCTAAATCGTCCCTGCTCGCGGTCAAACCGGTCTATTCCGGTGGTGGGGCCGTCTTTGTTGATTCCGACCCAAAGTGTGCCGGTTTGATCCTCATGTATGCGCCAAACAAAATTACCGCTCAGGCTATGCGGATCGTTCGGATCGTGCTCAAATAGCTTGAATTGTTTTGTCTCCGGATCATAACGGCCCAGTCCCGCCGGCAGGCCAAGCCACAGCACGCCGGAGCGGCCTTGATAGATGTCGTTAATCTCCGATCTTCGCCGGACATCATTGTTTCCCAAGTTCGCGAAGATACGCTCAATTTGTCCGGTATGGCGATCAAGTTTATCAAGCCCGACTTCAATGCCATTGACCGAGTTTTTTTTCCAAGCGATCCAGAGTGCTCCAGTGGGGCCTTCATGAATCGTGCTCACACTCCTGTGGCTGAGACTGTTTGCGTCGTCAGGGTCGTGCATGAGGTGCTTGAAGCGATATTGCCCGCGATCGAGCCGGTTGACGCCATTGTTTGTCCCGATCCACAGGACGCCTGTTCGATTTTCGTAGATGGTTTGAATGGTATTGCTGCTAACGCTGTTGGGATTGGTGGGATCGTGAACGAATCGGGTAAAGCGGTTGGTCGCCTTGTCGAAATGCAGGAGATGGTTTTGCGTGCCGACCCACAATGCCCCAGTGCGATCTTCACAAATTGACGATACCCTGCCGCCAGCACGAAAATTAGCGAACCGTCGAGTTTTATGGTCGAAGCGATCCAACCCACCCCATGTCCCGATCCACATCGTGCCGGCCCGATCTCTGAAGACGGCGTTGACCGCGTTGCTGCTCAAGCCGTACGGATCGTTCCAATTCTCGACAAAGTGGGTGAACTTTCCTGTTTCAGGATCCAGCCGGCTTATACCGCCATCCGTACCTGCCCATATTGCGCCGAGACTGTCTTCGCCAATCGCCCGAATCCAAAACGAGTTCATGCTCGAGGCATCGCGGGAGTCATGCACAAACCGGGTGATTCTCCCGGTGTCCAAATCGAGCTTATTCAAGCCCGCCCAAGTGCCGACCCATAACGATCCGCTACGATCCTGATAAAGCGCGGAGACGACGTCGGCGCTCAGGCTGTTGGGATTGTCCGGATCATGTTTGAGACGCGCAAACTGCTCGGTTTTGCGATTGAAACGGTTGAGACCGCCACCGGCGGTGCCGAGCCAGAGGGTGCCGGGGTGGTCTTCCAGGACGACAAAAACCTGATTGTTCCCCAGTGAGGTCGAATCCAGCGGATCGTGCTTGTAGGCGGTCATGCTGTAGCCGTCAAATCTAAAAAGACCATCCAGCGTACCAAACCACATAAAGCCCTGGCGGTCCTGCAGGATGCTGAGAACGGAGCTCGCGGTCAGGCCCTGTTCGCGCCCGATGCGCTCGAATTTAATGCCGGCATCTTGAGCGTATGCGTAGCTGTATGCCAGGAATACGATCAAGAAAGATCGAATTATGTTTTGAGCAATAGTCATGGGCAACGATTGTCACGGCTACTCAACGCAAAAGTCACAAAAAACAATGCGACTCGTAATGTCGCAGCAGACTTACAAATAGTACAAGAAATTATCCGTGCAGCATCAACGTTCAGAGGGTAAGCAAGCGAGATGGGAAAATCAAATAAATGAGAACCGGGTGCTCTAACGATCAAAAAACAACTCGAACATGCAATCATGCAGAATTTCAAGCGCCGCGCCAAGCACTTCACAAGTTTCCTGCGAATGACAGGCCGAATAGCCATAGGAACAGCGCTAATCAATCAAGCTGAACAAGCTCGTTGCCGGCTTGAGATTATCCTTCGCAAACATCGCGAAACATTCATTCAGCCATTTCACCAGCCGGTCGGCATGCTCAGAGCTGTTGATGGGATATTGCCGCATTTTCCAGCGATTGTATTTGCTGCCATTATAAATAATCGCGCCGGCGTTGTAGGCGCAGGCGACTTTGGGCGGGTCGAAGCGGGTCATCGCGGCTTGTTGCGCAATGTAGGCCGTGCCTGCGCGAATCGAGTTGGCCGGTTGTAACAACCAGGCGCGATCAATGGAATTGTCGTTGAGCGCCATGCGCGCCGTGGAGATCAGTGTCTGCATCAGTCCGGGCGACACGCGATGCGGCGTTTGCTCGTCGGAGATATATCCCGGTTCGAGGCGCAAAGCCTCGGCCTGGCCGCGCGTTTCCGTGCAGATGGTTGCGATGATCAGCTCCACCGGCACGCCCAGCGTGGCCGCCCAATTTTCTATTGGTATGCGATAGGTTTGCCACACACGCCTGACCACCGGATGCGGATCGACGCTGAAGCGTTCCGGCTTCATGCTTGGTTCGATAATAACGCCGCTTTTGCTCAATCGCCACGAGACGCTGTCGCGGTAGCGATGCAATTTTTTGGTTTCCACCAGATAGGATTTGATTTTGGCCAGTACCGCGAGCGTGGGCGTGGGATTAAAGAGCGCAGCCCAGGTGCGCGGCCCGACTACGCCATCGACGACCAGGCCGTGCGCTTGTTGATAGCTGCGCACGGCGCTATCCGTCGCCCGGCCGAAATAACCGTCCGCGATTCCCACCATCGTATATCCCAAATCGAGCAACCGCTGTTGCAGTGCTTGCACATCATCGCCGCGCAGCAGCGGCGTTTGATAACTCAACAGGCGCGTGTAAGTTGCCATGCGAATGCCCTTTTATGCGATTAGCTTTTCAAACTCAGAATAAAATTCTGAAAGTTCATGGCAAGATAATTCGCCGGCAGAGCGATTTGAAATAATTCTGTCGATAAATCATCCTGCCAAAGTTTTTTTTTCAAATCGGCGTTGTCCGTTAATTCGCTGCCGGCAGGTAAACTTCGAACGTTGTGCCTTCACCCACCTTGGTGTTGTAAGTGATCCAGCCTTGCAGTTGTTGCACGAGTCCATAGACCACGGCCAGGCCGAGTCCGGTGCCTTTGCCCGGTTCTTTCGTGGTAAAAAATGGCTCGAACATGCGTTGCTGCACGTTCGCCGCGATGCCGGCGCCGGTATCCGTCACTGCCAGCCGCACGAACCGCCCGATTCTGGCCTGCGCATATTTTTGACGATAGGCCTCATCGATCTCGACCAGGGAGGTGCTGATCGTGATCTTGCTCTGGCCGTTTTTCGCTTCAACATTCGAAGCGACCGCATCGCGCGCATTGACGCCGAGATTCATGATCAATTGTTTGATTTGCAGCGGCTCCGCGTTGACGTTGACCACCGTGTCCGAGGGTTCGAACACGAGCGTCACGTCGCGTTCCAATGATTGCCGCAACGGCTCGATGGCTTCGGCAATGCTGGCATTCACATCGACGCGGACGACTTCTTCCGCAGAACGAAGGGCGGCAAGATAGCTGTCGGCGTCTGCGCTGCTGCGGCTGAACGTGAGCAATTTATAAATCAAATCCGCACCTTGATCCGCCGCCAGCTCGGCGTCGCGCAGATATTTTGCCGCCGGTGTTTCCGGGGGGAGATATTCTCTGGCGAGCGTGAGATTGTTGATGATCGCGTTCAAATAATTGTTGAAATCGTGCGCCAAACCGCCGCTCATGCGGCCCAGGCCCTCGAGCTTCTGCGCCTGCAACAAGTGTTCACGCAGCGCTTTTTCCTCGGTGATGTCGTCAACATCGCCTTCGACCTGCTCGACGGCGTGCTGAGTTTCGGTCACCAAATGCGCATTGATGCGAACATCGATCACACTACCGTCGCGTCGCTTGAACATGGTTTCGAAGCCGTGTACAAATTTGCGGGAGCGCAGGAGGTTTTTCAGCGCCTCAAAATCCTCGCGCCGCATGAACAGATGTTCCGGCATGTGCAGCGCCAACACATCTCCGGCGGTTTGATAATCCAGCATTTTCACCAGGGCGGGATTGGCGGCGAGCAAATGCCCGTCGATGGTGGCGCGGTAAATGCCGTCCGCGGCATTTTCAAACAGGGAACGATAATTCTCTTCCGAGCTGCGCAGTTTTTGGTAAAGCCGCGTGTTTTGAATCGCGGCAGAAAGTTGTTGGGCAATCACCCGCAAATAACGAATGTTTTCCTCGGTGAAACGATTTTTTTCGCGCGTATCATCGACGCGCAAGACGCCGATGGTGCGGCCCGCCTCCAAAATCGGCACGGCGGCTGTGGATTGCACGCCGGCGCGTTCAATCCATTCCGGCTCGACCAGCGCGCTGGCGGCGCTGTCGTTGATGACCACGGGTTCGCCGCTCTCAAAGCAACGTTGCGAGACGCGCACGCCGAATTGGTTGTGCGCGCCCTCGCCGCCCGCCGCGCCGTTTTGGTGCAGCAGCATTTGCCGGCGTTCATTCCACAAAGCGATGTCGGTATGTTGAATGCCCATGGCCACCGGCAGAAATTCATAAACCAGTTGAAACAGCTCTTCCTGCCCCACGGTGGATTTGAATTGATCGCTGAGCTGATTCATGAACATAAGCTCGGCGTTGCGCTTTTGAATCGCTTCAATCGCCTGGCGGCGTTCGGTAATGTCGAAAGCAACGGTGAGAATGCCGTTGATCGCGCCGGATTCTTCATAGAGCGGGTCGGCGTTCATGATCAAAAGCAGATACTCGCCGTTCGCCTTGCGGAAACGCAATTCATAGTTGCGCAGGGAATGTTCGCCGCGCATCACATTTTGAAACACGCCTTTGACGGCGTCCACTTGCTCGGGATGAACGTAATCATGAATGTTTTTGCCGAGCACGGCGCGATCGCTGTAATTCATCACCCGGTAAAAAGAACGATTGGCGAACGAAATTTTGCCCTGGCCGTCAATCGTCACCACCAGTTCGTGCATGGTTTCGACCAGCGAGCGGAATTTGCCCACGGCTTTGCGCACGGCTTCTTCGGCTTCTTTTTGGCGGCTGATGTCGGAAACCGCGCCGATGACGCGCTCGATTTTGCCCTTGTCGTTGCGCAAAACGGTGAACCGCGATTGCAACCAACGCGTTTCGCCGTGACGCGCGCGGATGCGATATTCGATCACGCCTTCGTCTTCGCGTTGCGTGAAGAGATTCAACAACTCCTCTTGCACACGTTGCTGGTCATCCAGCAGAATAATTTTGAACCAAAACCAATTGTCATTCAAAAAGAATTCTTCGGGATAACCGGTGATTTTCTCGATCACCGGACTGCAAAACTCATACTTCAGGCTGCCGTGCTCGACGCGCGCGCTAAAGAGATAATCCGCAATGCGCGCGACCATGTCTTGAAAACGGGCTTCGATCTCTTTCCGGCTGCGCTCGGCGCGCGTGCGCTCGGTCAGGTCCGTTACCATCGCCACCACGCTGCGCACTTTGCCGTTGCGATCGCGCACCGGAAAAAGTAGCAGGGACACGACTTTCAGGCCGTCAGCCGTGCGCTTCGCCGCATTTTCAACGAATGAAATGTCGTCGAGACTGAATACTTTCTTGTTTTGAAAATCGATCGCGGTGGGCGAAATCTCGATAATCTTGCCTTTATAGGCCTGGACGCAATATTTGACGAGATCATTCTTGGCAAAAAGCGGATCGGTGAAGGCGTTGAACCGGCCGATCAGCTCGTTGGGCGATTCGAGTCCCAGAATTTTCAAGAAGGCTTTATTAACATGCTCGGCTGCACCCTCTTGATCAAACACGATCACGCCCAGCGGTGTTTCTTCAATCAAACTGCGCAAAAATTCCTGGGAGGAGGCCAGGAATTCATCGACTTGTTTTCGTTGCGTAATGTCGCGAAATGTGGCCAGGCCGCCGAGCATGCGTTGCCGGGCATCGAGCAGAGGAGAG
>SZPB01000154.1 GCA_030263535.1 Cytophagia bacterium CHB2 | reverse complement strand
TCTTGCGCCCTCGCGCCGGAAGCCATGAGCAATGACAACGCAATGATCCCGGCGGCGAAAAATGGTTTGGCGTATCGCATAAGGCTTGCTCCTATGAGGTGGTTGTTGGACATATTGCGTGATTTGTTTCGGCAAACATGAAGGTGACGTTGTTCTGCCCACTTGCTTATTTCGCGGGCGGCGCGACCGTGAAGCCCAATTGCAGCGCTGCCGCCATGCCGTCGGACTCGACCCATTCCGCCACAAATTTGCCGTTTTTAACGTGCATGATGTTGATGCCGGTCACTTGCACGTTTTTCCCTTTGGCTTCGGGCAAACCCACGCCGGAGTGCGTGCCCGACCATTGCCAGCGGCCGACAACTTTGTCACTCGTGGCAATAATCTCCGTCAGGGTTACCTTAAAGTTCGGATAAGTGGCGCGCAGATTCGTGATCGCGCGTTTGAGCGAATCCCGGCTGGTGGCAGAGTAAGGATTTCCCGAGTTGGTATGCCGGACAAAGCCGGGCGCAACCAGGGCGTCCAGGGCATTCACCTCGCCCGTGTTCCAGACCTGGGCATAAGCCTCAAGCATCGGACTCAGCTTTGCGGCGGCGTCTGTTTGCGACCGGCCGGTTGTGGCAAACGCAAACATGATCACCGCACTCGCCAGCAGAGTTGTGGTCAATCGGTTCATTTTTGTTCTCCTTTCATAGAACTTTTGACACTACTGAGGTTTGTACTGCAACTACCATTGGGGTTTGATAAAGTTGGTAGAAGTTGCAACTTGATCGAATCGGCTAAACGCCATTGATCCATTTGTCAAAACTTTCGTTCGCCGCGCCGGCGGGATATTCCCAATCCGGCTTTAAGCGCATTCCGCCCGGTTCCCGCCAAATGAAATCTACTGCCGCACTAACTTCGTCCGCTTCGATAACATAAAGCAGATAAAGCCGCGCCCCGGGCAACCTCTGTTCGCGAATCTCGCTCGTAATGCTTTGTGCCAGCAAAGCTGCCTGAATCGTTTCGGCTTGCTGTAAATGATAAGTAGCCCACACAATGCCGACCGAACCTTTCAGATAGTCCGCCTCTTCGTATGCCACCGTCACTTCGATTCTCGCGCCGTAGGGAATGGAGGGCGGCGCGGCTGTACTAATCTGATTCCAATGGAGTGTCATGCCATTTACCAATTTTATCTCGCCTTCGTCGAGATAAAGTCCGTTCACCGTGCTTGTGATTTTTGGCATGCTCCCGTCCACTGGAAATCGTGGCCGATCGTTGGCCAGCTTGAATTCTAAAGAACTGTCCGCGCCGGCCAGCAACGGGCGGCGCAGAGGTCGATTTTCACGGGTTAAGATAAGAAAAATAGGGTGGGGAAAGCTTGTACGTATCGCGCAGAAGCTTGTCTAAATCGCGCATGCAAGGGGGGAGAATGACAAATCGCGGAAAAACGAGCTTTGAAAGGCTGGAAATGTGTGAAGCAATGCGTGACGAGCGCGAGCATTCACAATTTTAGACCGGCAAAAGCAAATAACGAGAATCTCAAGCCAGGCGCAAAGCGCATCTGTGAGTGAATGCTGCTATTTAATGATGTGACAGAAGGCGCGAGTAAAACACTCGGGCAGCGGCAGGCTCAGTCAGCGGCTTTCATGGCCAATCAACCCGCAACCAAGCCTGAATTCGGCAACGTAGCCTGAGTTGGGGTCGAATAATTTCACTCCGGCGAAATTTTGTGAGTTTTGATACTCAAAAGCGGTGATCTATTATTTTCTCGCGCCGGGCGCGGCCGAACCTCATGAAAACTGAATGCCGAAATTCATGAGGTTGTGATTATCCTGTCATCGCAACCGGCTTGTCAGGCTCATTCATCAAATCTTGGCGCAATGATTCTCCTGCACATTCCACTCATTCTCGTCGTCATTGTGATTGGCGTTGGCCTGACGGTGGCCATTTTGCGCCGGCGCCACTTGCGCGCCCTGGCCCGGCATGCAGGCGAATTGGCGCTCAGCGAAGCCAATCTGCTCGCGCTGATTGAGAATTCGCAAGATATTATTTGGTCGATCGACAAGAACTACACGTTAATCACCTTCAATTCCACCTTTCACAAGAAATACTTGCATGCTTTTGGCGCGGAAATTTACCGCGGCATGAATATACTCAGCGGAGTGCCGGATGATTTGGCGCAAAGTTGGCGCGCCTTCTACGATCGCGCGCTGGCCGGCGAGCATTTTTCCACGGAACAGCATTACGATTATCCGGAGCAATCGAACGACTTCGAAATCTCCTTCAACCCGATTATCGGCAACAACAGCGAGATCACCGGCGTGTCCATGTTCGGACGCGACATCACGGAGCGCAAGCGCAGCAAACAAGCCTTGATCGAAAGCGAGGAGCGCTATCGCAGCCTGGTGGATTTTTCTCCGGAAACGGTGCTGGTCCACAGCGAGGGAAAGATCGTTTACATCAACGACGCTGGCGCGCATTTGTTCGGCGAAGCGGACACCCGGGCGCTCATCGGGCGCATGATTTTGGATTGCGTGCATCCCGACTATCGCCGCATCGTGCAAGCGCGCATCTTACGAACATATGAACTGGGCCAGGCCGCCAAGTGGATTGAAGAAAAGATGATTCGCCGCGACGGCCGCGCCATTGATGTCGAAGTTGTGGCGGCGCCGATTTCCTATCAAGGCAATCCGGCTTCGCAAGTACTCATTCGCGACATTACCGAACGCAAGCGCGCCGAGGCGCTGTTAACCGGGCAGAAGCATGTTTTGGAATTGATCGCGCGCGGCAAACCGCTCATCGAAGTGCTGGAAGAGTTGGCGCGTTTTGTTGAACGGCAGATGCGTGAAGCGCGTTGCGTGATCATGTTGCGCGATTTCGCCAATTGGCGTTTGCATCCCATCGCTGCGCCCAATTTGCCGGAACCCTGGCGCCAGGCGCTTGCCGGCATGCCGCTTCGGCCAAACGCCGGCGCGAGCGGCGCGGCCGCATTTCATAAGAAGCAAATCATCTCGCCGAATATTACACTGGATGCCGTGTGGGAACTGGCGCGGCCGCATCTTCCTTCTCCCGCCGGCAGTATTCCCGCATTGCGCAGTTGCTGGTCCACGCCGATTCTGGCCGCGGACGGCGATGTGTTGGGTACGTTGGACTTGTACTTTGCCGCGCCGCGTCCGCCGGATAGCGCCGATCTTGAGATCATCGAGATTTCGACGCAACTTGCCGAAATCGCCATTGAGCGCGTCACCGCCGAGGAACAATTGCGCCAGGCCAAAGAGGAAGCGGAGATTGCCAGCCGCGCCAAGAGCCAGTTCGTCGCCAACATGAGCCACGAGATTCGCACGCCGATGAACGGCATTTTGGGCATGACGGAACTGGCGCTCGAAACCAATCTGACCGCAGAGCAGCGCGAATATCTGCACCTGGTCAAAGATTCCGGCGAAGCGCTGATGGTGTTGTTGAACGATATTTTGGATTTCTCGAAGATCGAAGCGGGCAAACTCGAACTTGAGCCGATCACATTTCAGCTGCGCGAGACTTTGGGCGATGTGCTTGCGCCGTTGGGGTTGCGCGCGCATCAAAAAGGCCTGGAATTGGTTTGCCACATTCTGCCGGAGGCGCCTGATGTGCTGATCGGTGATCCAGGCCGGCTGCGGCAAATCATTGTTAATCTCGTCGGCAATGCCATCAAATTTACGGAAGAGGGGGAGATCGTCATTACCGTTAAAGCGGAACACGGCACGCCGCACGATCAGCGTTTGCATTTCACGGTGACGGATACGGGCATCGGCATTCCGGCTGACAAGCATCATCTCATCTTCGAAGCGTTCACGCAAGGCGACAGCACGACGACGCGGCAATTCGGCGGCACCGGCCTGGGCCTGGCCATTTGCAAGCAACTGGTCGAGATGATGGGCGGGCACATCTGGGTGGAAAGTGAAGCCGGGCAAGGCAGCGCATTTCATTTCATCGCGCGTTTCGGTATTCCCGAAAATATCCAGGCCATGCCATTTACCCCGCCGCCGGAATTGATCGGCCAGGCGATTTTGATTATCGATGATAATGCGACGAGCCGCGGCATACTCAGCGAAACCCTTGCCGGCTGGGGCCTGAAGCCCGCGGCAGTGGCGTCGAGTCAGGCTGCGCTCAACCTCAGCCGCCAGCAATCATTCGATTTGGCTTTGGTTGATGCGGCCCTCGCGGACAGCGACGGCTTCCGTCTCGCATTTCATCTGAAAGAGAACGGGGTGGAGGCTATTGTCATGATGCTTTCACGCGTGCGCCTGCATGCGGATGCCGCGCGGTGCCGCGAAATGGGTATTCGCACCTATCTCACCAAACCTGTGAAACTGACGGATCTGGCAGAAGCGCTGCTGACGGCCAGCCGCCATTTGGCCGGACACGCTCACAAACACCGGCAAACCGGTTCGTTCTTGCTGAAAGAATTCAACGGACTGCACATCTTGATTGCCGAAGACAATGTCATCAACCAACGCCTGGCCACGCGTTTGCTGGAAAAATGCGGGCACACCGTCACTGTTGTGGGCAACGGCCGCGCGGCCATTGCTGCTTTTCAAGAACATGTCTTTGATTTGATTTTGATGGATATCCAAATGCCTGACATGAGCGGTTTCGCGGCGATTACCGCGATCCGGGAACTCGAGCAGGAGAAAGGCACACGCACACCGGTCATCGCCGTCACCGCTTATGCCATGAAAGGCGACCGCGAGCGCTGTCTGGCCGCCGGCGTTGATGCCTATCTTTCCAAACCGCTGCACGTGCGGGAATTGATGGAAGTAATTGCCCGGCTCACCTCGCCGATGGAATTGACGTCCGAACCATTGCTGCCTTCGACAAGCTCAGGCAGCGACCGCGCGGCAAGCTCAGGCAGCGACCGCGCGGCAAGCTCAGGCAGCGACCGCGCGGCAAGCTCGGCAGCGACCGCGCGGCAAGCTCGGCAGCGAACGCGTGACAAGCTCGGCAGCGACCGCGCGGCAAGCTCGGCAGAGACCGCGTGACAAGCTCGGCAGAGACCGCGTGACAAGCTCAAACAGCAAGTCGGTGACGTTTCGGCCTGTCGTAGACTCAATCCCAAGATATAAAGCAGTTGTTGCCCTTCTCAATTGGGAATTCCCTGCCGTACTTCCTCCAGCGTGTCTTCCAGCCGATTGAGAATTTCGTGAATCAATTCATAAGGAATGTTGAGCGCCGGCTCAAAGCGCACGGTTTCCGAGTTGCTCATCGTGCCCGCCACCAGCACGCCCTTGCGAAACAGGCGTGACACCACTTGCCAGCCCAATTCGGCATTTTTGAATTGCATGCCGAGCAGTAAGCCTTTGCCGCGCGCCGCGACGATGACGTCGCTGAAGCGCCGTTGCAGGTTTTGCATTTCAGCCAGCATGTAAGCGCCTTTGCGCGCGGCCTGGCCGGGTAAATCTTCTTCGATCGTCACTTGAATCATCGCAATGCCGGCGGCGCAGGCGAGCGGATTGCCGCCGGTCGTCGAGGAATGCACTTGCGGATCTTTTTCAAACACCGACCAAATTTCCGGCGTTGAGACGAATGCGGCCAGCGGCATGACGCCGCCGCCCAGCGCCTTGCCCAGGCACATGATGTCCGGCACGACGTTCCAATGTTCGACGGCAAACATTTTTCCGGTGCGGCCGAGTCCGGTTTGCACTTCGTCGGCAATCAACAACACGCCGTAATCACTGCAAATCTTACGCACCTTCGGCCAGTAATCCTCCGGCGGCACGATGGCGCCGGCCTCGCCCTGAATCGGTTCGAGCACAACCGCCGCCATTTTCCAACCGACTTTCTCCGCCTTCTGCAATTCGAATTCCAGATCCTCCGCATCGCCGAATTCGACGAACGTGACATCCGGCAGCAGCGGCTCAAATGCCTTGCGGTAACGCAATTTTCCCATCAAACTCAACGAGCCTAAAGATTTGCCGTGAAATGCGCCCAGCGAACTCACGAACCCGTGACTGTGCGTGTACGCGCGCGACAATTTGATCGCGCCCTCGACGGCATCGGTACCGTTGTTGATGAGAAAACTGTATTGCAGCCGGCCGGGCGTAATCTGCGCCAGCAGCTTGCTCAATGCGCCGCGCAGCGGATCGAGCAATTCCTGGCTCGACAGCGGATTGCGCTGCAATTGCGCTTGCACGGCTTGCACGATTTTCGGATGGCGAATGCCGGCATTGTACAGCCCATAGCCGCCGAGACAATCGATGTATTCGCGGCCAAGATTGTCGCAGAATTTCGAGGCTTGCCCCATCCATTCTAAGCAGGCATAGTCGCCGGCAGCGGAAACGGATTTACGCGCATTGCCCCATTGCAAATTCACAAACTCAACATGATTGCGCAGCGTCTCTTCGATCATCGTACGATGCTGGCGTTGATCGAGCATTGTGCCCGAGATGATGTCCAGCCATTTCCGGCATTCTTGCAACACTTCGTTATATTTTTGATCCACCGGTGCCGGCTTTTGCGCTTTGGCCTCCGGCAGGTTTTTTTTCTCATCGAGCGGCGGCAATGGTGGCAGCGGTTGCGGTAAACGGGCATTCGGAACTGTGGTTGTTGGTGTATATGTTGGAATCATGATATCATCTCCAGAGTTGAGGACGCGGTGTTTCAATTAAAAATCGTGTTCGTTCACATTACCGCCCGGACGGTTCAAATGAAAATAAGACAGCTCTGCTTCCCTCGCTTTTGCGAACAGTAAGCGGCTCCGGCTTTCATCATTTTCGAAGATAATAATCCCGTAGGGGCGATTAACCCTTCGTGGAAAAATCAAAGAATGTAGAAAGGTTAGGCGTACTCAACCAAAACGGAGGATTTCACGATAGAAAAATTTCTCATCGTAAAACATACGGAGTAGAATGGAGGAGACGGATTGCAGCAGCCACGTGCCGATGGGCTGGCCTTCCGAATTGCGCAAGCTGTACTTGCTGGTGAGATTGTAGAGAATGCCGATTTTGCGCTTCATAGTTTTGGCCTTTCCATTGGTTTGGTGCGGCTTGGTCTTTTTGCGCAACGGCAACATAGGCATAAAAAGGCTATTTCACAAGCGCCAAAATGGCTTTTTCGAGTACCGCAATGCCTTCTGTTAATTGTTCATCAGTTATGCACAACGGCATCAATGTTCGAATGATATTGCTATGTGTACCGGCGTTCAACGAGATAAGTCCTTGCTGATAAGCGTGTTGCTGCACAAGCTTCGCCGCATCCTGGCTGGGCTGCTTCGATTGGCGATCGCTAACCAGCTCGATGGCGTTCATCGCGCCCAAGCCGCGCACGTCACCGATGAACGGACTTTTTTCGGCAATCTTATGAAATTGCTGGCGGGTAAACTCGCCGATGGCGAGCGCACGCTGCATGAAATTGCCTGTGATCATTTCGTCGATCGTCGCCAGCGCGGCTTGACATGACACCGGATTGCCGCCAAACGTGCCGCCGAGACCGCCTTCATGCGGCTTGTCCATCAATTCCGCGCGGCCGGTAACTGCGCTCAAGGGCATGCCCGAGGCCAGCGATTTCGCGCTCACAATGATATCCGGCTCGACGCCCGCCCATTCGATGGCAAAAAATTTTCCCGTGCGGCAGAAACCGGTTTGCACTTCATCATCGATAAAAATGAAGCCGTGCTCGCGGCAAATGTTTGCGAGGGTTTGCAGCGCCGCTGCCGGTGCGGGAACGAAACCGCCTTCGCCCAACACCGGCTCGATGATCAACGCCGCGATTTGATCCGGCGCAACGTGCGCGGCAAACAACTCAGCGAAAATGTTGCGATACTCGCGTTCCCAATCAATCTTCTCATGATCGGCATGCGGCCAGCGATATTCATAAGGATAAGGCAAACGATAAACCTCGGCCGCCAGCGCGCCAAAGCCGAATTTATAAGGCTTGACTTTGCTGGTGAGCGACATGCCCAAAAACGTGCGGCCATGAAACGCATGCTCGAAAGCAATCACGCCGCTGCGCCCGGTGGCATAACGCGCGATTTTGACGGCATTCTCCACCGCCTCGACGCCGCTGTTGATCAACACCGTTTTTTTGGCAAAATTTCCGGGTGTGATTTGATTGAGTTTTTCCGCCAGAGCGATGTAAGCCTCGTAAGGCAACACATGAAAACAGGTGTGCGTAAATTTTTGTGCTTGATTGACGATCGCCTCCGTGACGCGCGGATTGGCATGCCCGAGATTCATCGCGCCGATGCCGCCGGCAAAATCGATGAAGGTGTTGCCGTCAACGTCCGTGACCAGCGCGCCGTTGGCGCTCTCAACAAAGATGGGTGTCGAATTAAAAGGCCCGCGCGGCACCGCGGCTTTGCGGCGTTGCATCAGCGCCCGGCTTTTGGGTCCGGGGATTTCAGTTTTGAGATGGATGGAGGGCATAGAGATTCCGGAGTTGATCAAATAGCTCTACTATATATTGACTTTGTGCGAAAGCGCGATAATTGTTGATAATGTTCCTGCAACAGCTTGGCCGTTGCCCAAAATTGAAGAGTTGCCGCGACCACAAATCACCGCCCATCGCCCTGTCATCCCGGCGGGGATCTTGTGAAGCATTCGACGTCGTGCTTAAAACTTCACAGGTTCCTTTCTGGATGACATTTCGATGGGGAGCTTCCACAAATTCAGGATGACAGAGTATTGGGCTTGTTCCGGCAAAGATAAATTATGCCCACCTCGAAGTCAAGAGAGCTCCACTGTTTAGAGGGTGCAGGCACGTGCCAAGTTTTTGCTTGACAAAGGGTATGTGTCATGGTATATTGCGCTCAATCAAGAAATAATGACACCTTTCGCACTGCTCGTTGTGAGGGCGCGGCGCGATTCAGTAAATGCCCTATCTCCTACCTAAAAAGTCCTGACCGGCGAACGACGCGGGCTTGCAGATGAGCATGATTTAGGATATCGTAACGCTCACGCGATCCTGCGCGAAGATGAGTAGCTATGAGTTGGAGAGCTTTTGGCAACTCGACCGCGTCATTTCGGCCACGCGAAATGTTCATAGGTAGCAAAGAGCGATCGTTCATCATTGGCTATGCGCGCAAATCTCGACAAAAATTCCTTCACCGCCCCCACTCCTGTGCTTTTGCCTGATCCGGCTGCTGCCTCGAGCGAAGCCAGTCATGTGAAGGATTATAAGGCAGTGGCGCACGCGCAAAAAAACAACGCTCATACTAACCGGGTTCTCGAGCGCGCCGACAATCTCGAACTGCGGCAGCCCCGCCAAAACGGCAACGAAGAAGAAGCCACCATCTTTCCTTATATCCCGCGTAAACGGCAGGAACGCAGCGGCCTGCTCATCGATTATCTCTATTTGCCGGCCGCGCAAGAAGCCGGCGATCAAGTCGATTTTCTTATCCTGGGTGAAAACCGCGTCGGCGTGTTGCTGGCGGATATGAGCGGCAAAGCGCCGGATGAAAGCACGCCTGTACTCAAAACCGTGTTGCGTTCGAATAGCACGGGCCTGTCAGCCGCGGCAACATTGCGCTATCTCGATCAATGCCTCTCCGAGTCCTGCACCTCTGATTTTCGCTTGACCGCCTTCTATGCGATTTTCGATCAGAACAAACGCTTGCTGCATTTTGCCAGCGCCGGCCATTTGCCCATGCTCGTCTATCGGCCCTCGCTGGGGCAAATTTTCTTGTTGAACACCTCGGGCGCGCCGTTGGGACGCATGTCTGTGACCGATGAACCGGCCAGCAACCGTTTCGCGCCGAATTTGAGCACGATTGAAAGCGAAAAAGTCGCGTTGCATCAAAACGATTTGCTGGTGCTGTACAGCGACGGCGTACTCTCCGCGCGCAATGCCGCAGGCGAATATTTCGGGCGGCAGCGTTTAGTCGATTTCATCATGCAGCACGGCGAGCTTTCGCCCACCGAGTTTCTCATGGAGTTGCGCAATTTATTGCAGCAGTTTACCGGCGGACAGATTACGCATGACGACATTACCGTGATTACGTTGAAAAACGTTTTGCGCAACCTGGACAAGCCCCACAGTGAAGCCGTGGCCTGCGAGCTGGCCGACAAGTTTATGACCACGGGCCAGGAGCAAGCTATTCTTAGCGTACTGCGTGAAAATCCCCAGGCCGGCGTCGACGAGATCATCGAACATCTTGACGAAGATATTTTTTATGCGCTCACGCGTGAACGCATCGAGCAATATCTCAATCAAAATGGCCGTTGGCTGCAACCCTGGCCTACGCGCAACGGCAAGACCGACAAAGCGCCAGCAAAGTCGGGCAACGGCGTCGCGCCGGTGGTGCCGGTCGAAGCAGAGTCGCAGAAATTTCAAGAGGATTTGCTCGCTGCTTTTCCGCTGCGCAAATTGCTGCATAAACGCTATTCGTGCAACGGCGCCACCCCGGAATTTGCGCAAGCGCTGCAGCATTACCATGACGGCGATTACGGGCGGGCGTTGCACGTGATGGCCCCGCTGCAATCTTCGATTAAGAACTCCGCCACCATGCATTGCTTCTTCGGCAATTTGCATTTGCTGTCCGGCAAAAAGGCGCCGGCGCAACAGGAATATCTGGCCGCGCTCAACCTCGATCAGCGCTGCGCGCATGCCTGGCTGGCGCTGAGTTATGTCGCGCTTGCGGATGAAGATTATAGCATGGCGATCGAATATCTGGCCACCGCCTTGCGCCTCGACGGCAACCTTGCAGATTTTCAAACCTTCCTCCAAAAACTCATCAGCGCCGTGGAACGCCGCGAAAATCGCGTCGAATGGCTGCTGTAAATGAGTATCCCCACCGTTCATGAAATGGTCATTCAAACTCGGCACCATCCTCGGCATTGAAATCAAGGTTCATGCGATTTTTTTGATGCTGTTGGGTTTTGTGGGCTGGTCGAATGCCTCGGCCGGCGGCCCGGCGGCGGGCTTGGCCGCGGTTATTTTTTTTCTGACCATTTTCTTTTTTGTATTATTGCATGAATTGGGGCATAGCATCGCCGCGCGACGCTACGGCGTGGTGGTGCGCGATATTGTGTTGTTGCCCATCGGCGGCGTTGCGCGCATGGAAAGCCTGCCGCAGAATCCCCGCCAGGAACTCGTCATTGCGTTTGCCGGGCCGGCCGTGAATTTTGTCGCCGTCATCGTGCTGTATTTCTTCATGCGCGCGATGAACTGGCCGGTTGATCACTTGAGCTTCGACCTCAGCGGCAAAGATTTTTGGAACGGCATGCTCAGTTTGAATGCGTTCATGGGCCTGTTCAATCTCATTCCGGCGTTTCCCATGGACGGCGGCCGCGTGCTGCGTGCGTTGCTGGCGATGCGTTATCCTTATGCGCAAGCGACGCGCTACGCCAGCAGCGTCGGTCAAATCTTCGCGGTGTTGTTCAGCCTGGCCGGCATCTTTTTTTTGAATAATTGGTGGCTCGTGATTATCGCGGTGTTCATCTTCACCGGCGCGGGCAGCGAAGAAAGCGTCGTGCGGTTGCGCGCCGCCATCGAAGGCGTGCCGGTCGGGCGGGTGATGTCAACGCGCTTGTACACGCTTTCACCGGTCGATCCCTTGCGCAAGGCGTTGGAGCATTCTTATCAAGGCTGCCAGGATGATTTTCCGGTATTGGAGGAGGATCGCCTCATTGGAATCCTGCCGAAAAGCAAAGTGATGTCCGCGATCTATCAGCGCGGGGTCGAAGCGCCGGTGCGGGATTTCATGGAAACCCGTTTCACCGCCGTGCGGCCGCTTGCCAGTCTGGCTAGAGTTTATGAGGAAATGTTGGAGAAAAAATTGGAATCCGTGCCGGTGGTGGAGGGCAGCCAAATTTTGGGGATGTTGACGCTGGAAAATATCGGACGTTACTTTATGGTGGCGTCTTCGTTGGAAAAAAATCAACGGTCGAAATAGCGATATTCGTGTCCTGTTTTGCGTGATCATTCCGCAAGGCGCGCCAGCATTCTCGCAACACCTTCCTGAAAGATTGCCGGATCCGTCAGCAAACTCACCACCAGAAACCCCTCCTTTTCAAAATCAAAAAAATATCCCGGATGTATCAGAACATTATCCTGCTCCAACAAATTCACAGTGAAATTTTCTTCTGCAAACGGCTTGGAAATTGCCAAGACGGCGCACCAACCGCCCTCGCGTTTCAAAATATCCACAAATGGCAGTTTGCTGGCTTGCGCATGCAGAAAGGCCTCATTTGTTGCTATTCGCGCCTGTATTTGCTGTTGCATCGCCTGCCGCAGCGCCAGCAATTTTGCCGCAGCATGTTGAATTGGCGCGCCGACAGAAAGATAAGTGTCGCTGATGAAATCGAGCCTTTCTTGCGCCTCTTCGCGCAGCGCCTGCGGCCCGCTTACGTGAATCCAGGCGAGTTTCATTTGCGGCAAGCCCAGCGTCTTTGAGAGCCCGCTCAGCACAAACGTCAGCGCGGCGGTATTGCCAACCGCAGTGGCAACATGCTGCGCTTCATGGCCACAACCATAATCGGAAAAGACTTCATCGAAAATTAAAGCGAGATCATGATCCTGGCAAAGGCTGTTCAATGCCGCAAGCTCATCGTGATTGATGAAAGAACCCGTGGGATTGTTGGGGTTGACGATGATGAGGGCGCGCGTTTTCGTGCTGATGCTCGCTGCCAATGTTTCGAGGTCGATGCGCCAGCCCTGCGCGGCATGATAGCGCAGGGGATAATGAATCAGTTGCACGGATTCCAGCGCGGTGAGGAAATCGAACAACGGATAGCTCGGTTGCGGCGCCAATACTTCGTCCCCGGGATTGGCGAGTAATTTGAACAAATACGCATAGCCTTCGCTGGTGCTGGCGGTGAGATGAAGCGCGTCGGGCGTCACGCGCCGGCCGAGTGAATTATAATAACCAGCAACGGCCTGGCGCGCGTCAAGCAGCCCGCGCGGCGAGGGTTCGTAACGCAGGGCTTCCGGTGCGGCAAGTGCGGCCAGAATTTCTTTCTCATCATATTCGAAGTTTGCCTGCGTGGGATTCGATTCGGTGAGATCAAGTATCTCGACGCCGGCCGCGCGTTTGCTTTCCAGCAGACGAGACAACCAGTTGGTGTGGAGACTCCATGTAAAACGAGACGAGAACATCTTCACAGAATTTTCCCTTGCGGTTTTCAAATACAACAGCCAAATTGCATCACTTTATGTGACACCTGATTCAGGAATTTTTGTATTTCACCAGTGAGGGAGACTATGCTGACTCGACTTCGAACAAACGCGTTATTCCTTTGTGTGGCAACCCTGCTCGTGATTGCCGGCTGCGCCGGATCACGCATGAAAATCGGCGAGCTTACGGCGAATTCCGGCAAATATAACGAGAAGCCGGTCACCGTAAAAGGAAAAGTTACCTCAACGTTCGGGATTCCGATCATCGGGCAAAGCCTGGTAAAAATTGCGGACGACACCGGCGAAATTTGGGTCAAGCCTTACAATCGGGTGCCGTTTGAAGGCCAGGAAATCACCGTGCGCGGCAAGCTCAAAATCGGCATCACGCTCGCGAACCACAATTTTGGCGTGATGGTTTACGAAGACGCGCCCAAGAAATAAAACGCTTTTCTACGAAGGCTATCTTGCGGACTCACGCATGACTTCTCCCATTCAAGTAATCGGCGTGCCGATGGATTTGGGCCAAGCGCGGCGCGGCGTGGACATGGGGCCGAGCGCGTTGCGCTATGCGGGTTTGTATGATCATTTGCACAGGCTCGGGCATGAGATCGAAGACGAAGGCAACGTGCAAGTCGTCGATCGCGCAATTTTGCCGAAAGAAGGCGGCATCACCTATCTTCCCACCGTCATCAAAACCTGCGAGAAGATTTACCACCTCGGGCACGATGCGATTCTCGCCGGTAAAATTCCATTATTCCTGGGAGGCGATCACTCGATTGCGGTCGGCACCAT